>NZ_JH600069.1 GCF_000245015.1 Beggiatoa alba B18LD
AGTGCTCACTCTAATTAGAGTGAGCACTATAGAAAAGAAAGAAAAGTATAGCACTACGATTTAAGTGCTATTGCGTAGCACTCTGATTGCAGGGGTATCGTAGCGTTATATAGTGCTATGAAGTTCATAGCACTACGGTAGCGAGGGGTTTTCGTAGCGAATACTATTTTTTGTATAGTACTACGAGCTTGTGTAGTACTTTATATTTATATATGTAGCACTTTAATTTTAAACATGTAGTGCTATATATTTTGTTTCATAGCACTATAAATATTTACAATACTATATTTTATGTTGTTATATGTAGTATTAAAAAATATGTCGTTTATTACTATATGTTACGTTACGTTATGCTGTTATTTATTTATGCGTATAGATGGATAAAAATAAGCCTGTTGTATCGTTTTATATTTTTTTGGTATTTGTCGCGCCAAACCGCTTTTAACTATTTGTAAATAAACAAATGTTATGATGTTACGTGCATATTTTTTATGTGTAACAGTTATATTAAAATAAAAATTTTAAGCACTACGTATTCACAAAACTATAGTATAGTGCTATAATGTTTTCATCATCAGTTAAGGGGAATTATCATGACAACTACAGCAAGAATTAACGAGTTTTTGGACGGTTTAGAGCGTATTAAATTAGCTGGTGACAATAAAGCGTGCATAAAAGCATATCGTGACGCTGTAAATGCTTATTGTAAAAAGGAACTTTCTTATTTACGTAGTAACTTAGCATTAACCACATTACGTCGTGCTCGTACTGATTACCGTAACGCCATACGGGCGCGTTTTTCAGGGCATGATTTAGCCGTAACATACACAGATAAATATGTGGGGAAAACGCATATAGCCGTTAAGTATCTAGTGCTTACGAAAGAAGAAACAAAAGCATACGAGACAAGCGAAGTTAAACGAAAAGAGCAGTATTTATATGGTGAATCTCGCTTAATCGTTTGTAATTATGTGGATATGGTTAAAAAAGCGGATAGTTTGCTCGATTCTAATAGTGTTTATGATATTGCTACGGGTTTAATGCTTTTGACGGGTAGAAGGTCAACAGAGATTTTTAAAAGTGCAAATTTTGAATATGTTGATAATTATCATGTGCTTTTTTCAGGTCAATTAAAAAATGCCCGTTGTGGTGTAACGGTCAATAATGCCCGTGATTCTTTCGTTATCCCTGTTTTAGCTGATGCCAATAGAATCATTACAGCCTTGAATAAAGTCCGCTCTATGAAGCCGTTAAGCGATAAATCAGAGAATGAAGTACATTCATTGACCAGTAACGCGGTAGGGAAAGCGGTTAAACGTAATTTAAACGGACATGTTAAGCGTGCTATTAATCAGTCTATTGATAGCCTTACAGATTTTAATCATTTAGAACCTAAGGCATTACGTAGTATTTACGTTCATATTGCACAAAGAAAATTTGCTCCTTTATCTGTTTTGAATACTTTTGCTACTGATGTTTTAGGTCATGCTACTAAACAAACCGCTGAAAACTATATGCAATATATGATTAACCCCTTAGAATATTAATTTTTTAAGATAGTACTATATTGCTGTTGACATAAACGTAGTACTATATTATAATTATTTTCATAGTAAATACTTAATCACTTCTTTAGAGGGTTTTATCATGTCAACAAAAGCTATTGATGTTTTTAGAGTTTCAACCCGTAACGCGGAAATTGCAGACAGTCTTAAACTACGTATTGAGAACGCGAAAAAATTGGCTAGTGTTAAAGCGCGGGGTAGTGTTTCCAGTGATATGGAATTGCTTGATTTTCTTTTAGGTTTTATTGAGAAAGATAACGATACGGATAAATTAAGCCGTAACGAACAAAATACTTTACGTATTCAGGAACTCGTTAAGAAACAAATGGATTTAAACGCTACTGATAATCAGGTTGTTTTGCTTGCTGATAAACCCGTGTTTGTTAATAAGCGTTATATATCAAGTGCGTGGATTCAGAAAGAGTTAGGCTGTTCTTATGTGGCAATTAAATCATGGTTCGATAATCCTGAGAATCAGGCTATGTTAAATAAACATCATGAAAAACATGGTATTGATTCAAATCATAACCGCTTGATTGCTAAAATCGCTCAAAAAGGGGAATAAATGGCTATTGATAAACCGCAAAAAATCGAGACTTCCCCTCATAGGGGCGCGATTGAAGCCAAAATTTTGCAGGGCGATAGTTATCAGTCTATCGCCAATTGGTGCAAAGATTCGCTTGATATGGATATATCGCACATGTCGATTAAGCGTTTTGCTGATAAACACGGGTTGAATGTGAAGCGAGATACAGGCGTTGTGAGTGGTTTATCTGATGATGATATGCAGGCGATTGTCGATGAGCGTGATAGTCCTTTATGCGTAGATATACCTACTTTTAAAGATGATAGTGAGTTAAAGGACTTTAGCCATAGAACTGTTAAAGAGATTTATGCTTATCAGTTAGCCGTTGTTAAGCACAAAATGCTTGCTTATATGCAGGGTAAAGGACGCTACCCACAAAACGAAATCGCAGGCTTAAAAACGATTCTCGCTTGTTTGGGCGGGCTTACTGACGGTAAAGACAAGATTATTGATGATGATAAGTAAAATACTTGTTTAAGGGCGTAAAAACATGGATATCGATATTGAAGAATTTGGTGATTATCTCGGGGTAGTTTGTCCTTATTGTGGTTATAAAGACACTGACATATACGAAAAAGAAAGCCATGAGGTGTATCAATGCCCTAGTTGCAAAAAAGAATACGTGTTTAAAGTATCTATAGTTTTTTTCTTCAAAGGAGAGGCAAAAAATCACGATAATAATAAGTAAAATACTTGTTTATTTGCAGGGATTAATGGACGGTAAAGACAAGATTATTGATGATGAAAAATGAAATCTTATTTCATTTTTCATCCAGCTCCATCCAGCTCCATCCAACTCCATCCAGTTTCATCCAATTAAAACAGCTTTTTTATTGATGGTAGTTTCTAGTGTGGGTAAAAATCATCATCTAATAGTTGTTCTATCGTGTATGGACATTCAACAGGAAAAATTGCTTGTGGCAAGTTTGTTTCTTTTACTGCAAGCAATACCGCTTTAGGGTATGATTTTTTTATTGTTTCTTGCAATTCACGTTTTAAACTAGGTATATCTTCTAATAAATCCATTAGTTGAAAGCGTTGTTCAATAATTGTTAATTTCCAACTTTTCCCTTCATAACCATTATATTTATCTATCAACAGTTTTAATTGATATTGCCATTTGAGCAAGTGGGCAATCAGGATTTTTAAATGGTTGCTTAATTCCCTGCGATTGCTTTTGCCCATATCTTGCAATTCTTCTATAAGATGTTCAATATCAATTAGTTCCAATTTGCCAGATTTTAATAGTTGAATCTGACTTGTAACCCATTCATTTACATCTTTTTCATATAAATCAGATGTTTTCATAAATAAATATCCTAATTATTGTGATTTTCCACACATAATTTTATTAAGTTATTTAAATCATCATACTTTTTAGTTAAAAACTGTTTACTTTCTGGTATTGCTAATATTTCTGGTGTTTCTAAATACTCTATTTCCCAACGTAAAACTTGCTCTAAAACAATATAAGGGTCTGGTTTACAAACTAAATTTTCATAAAATGGTAATGACATTAAAAACGCTTTTTTGTCATCAGCTAAAACAATAGTAGGAAGTAAAAACAATATAGATATTATGATTTTTCTCATAATTTGACAGGTTATTTTTGGTAGGAGTAATATAAAAACGCGGTGCAATAAATTACACCGCGCCCGCGCTTAATAACGATTGCGAGTCGATTACTAAGCACTTTGTCCACACTGAGATTACCAGTATGTACACTATGAAAATTATACAGCATTTTCACATCTATAAACAATTGATATTGTTTATATTTCTATTGCTGTCTGTTTGCTCAGTGTGGTCTATTAACCTTCACTTTAGAGCTTACAGATATGTACGCAAATACTAATCAATACCCCGCAATACAATCAAGCCCTACCATTACACCCGCTTTACATGTTATCGGTGTAGGCATGTTGCTTGTGGGTATAGGCACGGCTATTTATCTTTATCAGTCTTTTGCCGTCACTCCTTTAGAAAAAGTCATTTATGGCTTTATCGGTTTTTTCTTTTCGCTTCTCAGTGGCGTTTTACCCGTTGCTAGTCATCATTTAGGGCGGGCGGGTTATGGTTCTCTTTCGATTGTTGCGTGGCTTATTTGGGCTACGGTGTGTTTTACGATAGGCACACAAACACATCTTGGCTTTATGGCGAATTCGCAAGCCCATTATGAGCAGGAAACTGCTAGAAATAGCCTAGCCTCACAAGTCGCTAAGAATGACTTAGAACAGGCAAGTAAACGTATTGAATCGCTTGCGATTGATGAAAGTGTCGTTAATGAGTCTAAAGCGAAAATTGATGAAATTAATCAGGCGATTAATGCAATTGTCGCTAGTTTTAGCGGGTATATGTCGTATAGCAACGGGGTATGCACGCCAAAGACTGACAGTAAGGGGGTGCAATTTAAATCACGGGCTAATGAGGCGTGTGCTCAAATACAGCCCTTGCTTGCTGATTTGAATAAACACAGTGGGGTTGTTTCTCAGTTTAATCAGTATCAGCTTGCTTTAACCGCTAAGGGTCAAGCATTAACTGCTATGCAATCGGCGGGCGTGGTGTCTAATTCAGATAGTCTTGTACATCCTTTATTCGTAACGCAAGCAAGCCTATTGTCTTTTAAGCCTTCATTTATGCAAGCCTTATTCTTGGCTTTTTCTGCCGTTGCTTATGAAGTCTTAACGGCTATTGTCTTGTTGTTTGCTTCTAAGTTGTCCACTCCTTTAATGCCTCAATTTGTCAGTGCAGGCTACCAAGTCAATACGCAACCTAGCCGCGCTCAATTGCCTAGTGCAGGCAATCATGATGCATCCTTGCATCATGCAATGCGTAATGCAGGCAATCATCAGCATGATGTTGTTGATTTGTTTTTGCCCGTTGATAACCCGCCTGATACGTCATTGCATGATGCATCCTTGCATAATGCAGGCGTGCATAACGCAATGCGTAACGCATTGCATAACGCAAGCCCTGATACAGCCAATAGTGACGATTGCACCCCTGATAATGAACCGCTCAATACGTCATTGCATGATGCAAGCGTGCATAACGCAACTGATAGAAAAGTGGTAGGACAGACTTATCAGTGCGTAGCGTGTGGACAGGATTATCAGGCTCGAACTGTCTGGCAAAAGTATTGCCCTGATTGCGGCACTTCTAAGCGTTCTCAGTTTAAGAAAGCTAAGGGGTAATCATGAATTATCAACTTGTGTTTGATAAGGCTGTAAATCACTGGAAAGCAGGGAAGTTAAGCGATAGGGAATTGAATTGTTACATCACGGGTGCATTCAACGCTTTTGCTATTGCTACACATAACAATGATGTTGTTAAACAATGCTTATCGCAGTATTTGGGGTTGTCAGATAGCCTCGACGCTCAATTAAAGGCTTTAAAAGCGCGGGGCGTAGTGTCTAGCAGAGAATGGCTTAGATATATCCCTGCAAGTGAAATTGACTTTATCGAGCGTGATGAAAAATTTGGGGGACCGCATTACCTCATGGTATTAGAAAACGGTAAACGTGTTCAACTTACAAGCTTCTTTCAACCTGTCGATATAGCCATTAGAGAGTTTATAGGGACAAGATTCTACAAAGATATTTTTGTAGAAAGCAGTAAGGGACTAGGAATTGTAATAGAAGCAACTCGCACAAATTCAGATTATTATCAGATTGTTATGCGTATTGTTGCAATACACATTGCTGGAAAAGATAAAAGTATCGGCGATATAAGCCTACTTAATGAATGTCTTCGTAGTTAGGTATTTAACCGCGCCCGCGTTTTTTAACGTGGGCGTATTCATTTGTAACGTTTTTTTGAGGTAGGACTCATGACTGATAAGGCTTACATCGATGTAGAAATTCTTTTTCATCAATTGCGAAAAAAGTTGCTTATTATTGAATCAGCTTGTTTTTCACTAAACGAAATTCTATACGAAAATAGAGGGGTTTATTCAAATCACGCAATTTCTGCATTAGCAGGAGATGCCTTAGACGATTTGGGCGCAATTGAAGATGCAATGGATGCAAAAATGTCTCAAAAAATATGATGCAGTAGGTATAACTGCATCAATTACTGATGCAGTAGGTATAACTGCATCAATTACTGATGCAGTAGGTATAACTGCATCAATTACTGATGCAGTTATATAGCTAATAGATTAATTAATATAATTATTATTTTTTATGAAGTGTTCCAACAGTTAGTGCACTTAATAAATATTATTTACATGATTTTTCATTTATTTTCATAGTAAATGTTTTTATTTGATAACAACTTACTTATTCAGTAAAATCATATTTTTCTATTCATAGTAATTAAGCCGTGTGCTGGCTTCCAATAGGCATAAAAAAACCCTGAATTGCAAGTTTTCGACACTCAATTCAGGGTTACTATTCACTAAAAAATCGTATATGTAGGAACTACTAAGTCGTTATTATAGCTCATTTAAATACGAAAAAACAGGGGTTTTATTCCAGTAAAACCCCTTTGTATAGAATAGAGCAGTATGTAAATGTTTTAAATAGCTTTAAATATGTAAATATTTACATTAATCAAAATAATTAACGGTTTATCTGTAGTTTCCTGCTTTTACGAGTAGGAAAAATTTTCATGACTTCTTATCAACAATGGTTAATCGATAATCAACTCGCTATAGAATCAGACATTTATACTCACGCGCTTAACTGGTTAAATCAACAAGCGAGTGCAGACAATCACGATACAATCAGTACATTATCTTGTAATACTGATGATTTCATAACGTTATCAGTCAATGGAAAAACCGCAAAGAGTAAAGCGGGTTACAAGGTAATTAAAACCGTACAACGCAATAAACCCGTTTTAAACGTGCTTTATAACCATTTTAAAAACGGTCAATCTACGTATCAAAGCACTGCCCGCGTTAAAGAGTTATGGGAAGCGTTTAAGCTCAATAAACAGCCTTTACAGGCTGCTAAACCCATTACACAAACTATTCCCATATCCACACCACAAACCACTAAATCAACAGTTACCAGTGATTTAACAAAGTTCGATAAATTGCCTGTAACAGGTGTTAGTGAGTATCTAAACCGTAAGCAAATAGCCGTTAAATTGCCCGTTGAATTGCGTTTTAGTAACGATAAGCTAGGCAAATATATTGCCCTATTGGTAACTGATATTGAGGGCAATAAACGCGGTTTACAGCGCATTTATGACAACGGCGATAAACGTTTTAGCACTGGTTTAAAAAAACAGGGTGGATTTATTGCCATTGGTGACTATACAACAGCCCTGAATATCGCTATTTGTGAGGGATTCGCAACGGGTGCAAGCATACATCTTGCAACGGGTTATGCTGTTTTGTGTGCTTTAGACGCGGGCAATATTGGCAATGTTGCGACTCATTTAAAATCTTGGCTTACCACTAAGGGAAAATATACTGTTAATGTCGTTGTTTGTGCAGACAATGACATTAACAATTCTGAAAATGTGGGATTAAATAAAGCCTTGAATGCTTGCCAAAATACGGGCTTTAAACTTGCCTATCCAAAATCTGACAATTCTAAAGATTTTAATGATTTACATATTGAGTCTAGTTTAGAAGCAATTAAGCCGTGCATTGATAATGCAACGGTAGAGAACATTGCAACTAAGACGAAAAAGGCGATTAAGAACCCGCCTACGCCCGCGCCTGCACTGGATATTGAAGCGATAAATTCCACTGAGAACACGCCCGCGCCCGTTCTGAAAAAACGTAAGTATGTTTTTTGGTACGTTAATAAGAAAGGTGAATTAAAAATAAGTAACGTTGATTTCTTGAATTTCCTAGAAAAAAGCGGATTCTCTCGCATTTACTTGAACCCGTTAGAATCAACCTTAGTGCAGATTTTCAATAACTCATTGATAGAGGAGGCAAGCGCGGAAAAAATCAGAGATTTTACATTAAGTTATGTTGACAGTTTAGACGGTGTTATCACTGAAAAACATGACGCTAGGGATTTAAGAAGCGCACTTATTAAGGCAAGCAATGTTTATTTTGGTCATGCTGTATTATCTTGCTTAAAACCGCTTAAAAAACCGTTTATTACTGACAGTAAAACAAGTTCATACGTGTTTTATCGTAATGCTGTAGTCGTGGTGACTAAGGACAGTATTGATACTATTCCTTATTCACAACTAAATGGAATTATTTGGAAAGATTCCGTTTTAGACCGTGATATCGAGTTATTGCCTAAGTCTGAATTGCGCAATGGCATGTTTGCCCGTTTTCAATATAACGTGTGTTCGCCCGCTGATGTTAGAAAAAAACCGCCTACCAATGAGCAGAAACAGCTTATAAATAAACGCTTCTCAGTGCTAAAAAGCACTATGGGCTATCTAATGCACCGCTTTTGTAATCCTAACCAATTAAAAGCAACGGTGTTTTGTGATGAAAAAGTAAGCGACTTAGGCAATGAAGGGCGTAGCGGTAAAGGGTTAAGCATGTCTGCTATAAGACAATTTCGCAACGTCACGATTATCGATGGCAAATCTTTTGACTCAGGAAATCGCTTTAAATTTCAACATGCTACGCCGTCAACGGAAGTCATTTTTTTTGATGATATTGATAAGAATTTCAAACTTGAAGTTTTTTATTCAGTTTTATCAGAAATATCATTAGGTTCTCTCACAATTGAACGTAAGAATTCCCCACTTATTCCCCTGAAACAGGCTATAAAGGTAGCAATGACGACTAACCACACGATAAGGGGAGATAGTGCAAGTCATAGAGCACGCAAGCATGAAATTGAATTGTCTTATTATTATGATGACAAATTCACGCCCGCCGTCGAGTTTAGTTGCATGTTCTTTAGTGAGTGGGATAAATCAGAATGGTTACTTTTTGATAATTACATGTTGCACTGTTTACAGTTTTATCTTGAGCGCGGTTTGATTGAACCTGTTGTTATTAATCTGAAATTACGTAAATTACTCGATGAAACCGCTCACGAGTTTGTCGAGTTTGCTGATGACATACCACGCAACGAAAAATTTGATAAATCAGTTGTTTATGACAACTTTATAGAAGAATATCCCGACTTTAATCGCGGCTATAAAGCCATTAAACAACGGACTTTCACAAACTGGCTAAAAATGTACTGTGATTATAAGGGGTTAAAGTTCTCTGAATCACGGGGTCACACTAATTGTTATTTCACTCTCTCAGGGGTGGAAGTCGATAAACAGACAACGCACACACCCGACTTTATCGTTAATGATAACTCTCAGACTAATGATTTTATTGATATTATTAGCGTTGAATATCATGACTGGTGCAAGACTGAAATTAATAAACTGCCTTACCCCAAATCGACACATATTGCTGTTTGTGAATGTTTGACACGCTTCAAGCATGAATCAAAAGACTACAATATTAACGACTATCTAGCTGATTTAATTACAGCTTTACAGAATGATGTAAAAAACGGCAATGATACAACTCAGTTGATACAACTGATTTATGATTATGGTATCTATTCAACTAATGAAATACCTGTTGTTATACCATTTTAATTTTTAAATACAAAAGATTGAAAAACGCGCTTACCAAAAATAAAGCGCGTTTTTTTTGTCTGCGTATTATGTAAAAAAACACTTATTACGCAATATATTTTTTTATGAAAAAATACTTAACTAATTATTTTTTATTATTTTTTTAATAATTTCACACATAAAAACATAATTGTATCTTATTGTTTTTATTGTGGCGTAATATCGTAATAATAAATATCACTATCTAATAACACACCTGTTGTTTGTTTGTTTTTTTTCTTCATTCCCCACTTTTCTATTATAGTGTGTATCCACTATCTTTATTTTCTTATTACGATATTACGCAAATTAATAAAAACAGTAGGTTATGTTTTTTTTTTGCGCGTATTAAGTGGCGTAATATGTCTTTTTTACATAATACGCAAAAATAAAAAAACCTTGTCGCTTTAGGCGACAGATAAAAAGCGGGTCGTGTCGCCAAATTCAAAAAATTACCGTTGATTTTATTGATAAAGATGTTTGAAAAAGCGACAAAGCGACCGACAAATTTTGTGAAAAATCGATAAATTTTCACGTTTTGCGCGTCTATAGACGACCGCTTAAGCGGTGTGTGAAAGAACCTAAAGCTAGGTTTTTGACAGAGAAATTACAGAAAAAACGCTATTTTTTAGCAGAAAAACAGCCTTATTTCGCGTTATTTTCAATTTATCAATACGTTCACAAGCCATTTACAATAATGTTTCTAATCAGCTTTTTTACCTTTTATTTAACTTACAAAATGCTCCCCCCCTCCCCCTGCAATCACGCTATATCCGTAATAGTCCGTAATAGTCCGTTTTAAATTAATTCCGTTTTAATTTCCGCTAATAGAAAAAATTTTCCTGTAAAAAATTTTCTGGTAACGCGCCGAATAGACCGCGTCCTATGCACGCTATATCTGTGATAGTTCGCTTTAAATTTTTATAAACGAAGTGAAGCGACGATTTTAAAAAGTCTGTATCTAGCCAATAACTGCAAGTTTTTTAAACCCGCAAGCGAATCATTAGAAAGAACCTATTGCACCCGCCCTATGCACTGAGAACCCGCCCACTGGTAACACGCGCCGAATAACACGCGCCGAATAACACGCGCCGAATAACACGCGCCGAATAACACGCGCCGAATAACACGCGCCGAATAACACGCGCCGAATAACACGCGCCGAATAACACGCGCCGAATAACACGCGCCGAATAACACGCGCCGAATAACACGCGCCGAATAACACGCGCCGAATAACACGCGCCGAATAACACGCGCCGAATAACACGCGCCGAATAACACGCGCCGAATAGACCACGTCTAATGCACTGAGAACCCGCCCACTGGTAACACGCGCCGAATAGACAACGCCTTACATACTAAGAACTCGTTCACTGGTAACACGCGCCGAATAACACGCAATAGACACGTTACGAAAAAGAACGACATAACATATATATAAATACATTATTATTTATACAGTATATTGCCTGTAACAACACTATATAATAATTATATTATAGTGCTATATAATCAGCAATTAAATATAGTACTATAAATTTAATTAGTAATGTAATTTATCAATTATATACATATAGTTAAAATCATACATAATAACGCTACGAACACAACTAACTATTGTAGTACTATACAAAAAATAGTATTCGC
>NZ_JH600070.1:300000-451493 GCF_000245015.1 Beggiatoa alba B18LD
TCCCTAGTGTTGTTGGCGAAGCGGGTTGCCCGTGCGTGCGGGAAAGCATGGGAATTTTGGCGTATTTGATGGATAAATTGCCTAGTACATCAATGAGTTGTCCTAATAAAGGTTCAATCACCTGTTTCCGTGCATCGCGTAACATCAGCGCGTAGGAAAGATTATTGATGTCTTCAGAGGTACAAGCAAAATGAATAAATTCATTAATCGCCATCAATTCTGGTATTGGTGCAATTTTTTCTTTTAAAAAATATTCAACCGCTTTGACATCGTGGTTGGTTTTGCTTTCGATGTCTTTAACCTTTTGCGCTTCCGCAGGACTTAAGTTAGCGACTAAATTATCTAAAAAAGTTTTTGCCGATTCGCTTAAAGCGGGTACTTCGGTAATTTCTGGCACACTGGCTAAATATTGTAACCAACGGACTTCGACTTGTACGCGGTAACGAATCAACCCAAATTCGCTAAAAATTGGTTGTAAAGCAAGTGTTTTGTGATGATAACGCCCATCAACTGGCGATATAGCAGTGAGCGGAGTCAACTCCATGGAAAGACCTATCTAACGTTAAAAGGGTGAAAGATGAAAAATAATAAAAAAAGCAATTAGTTTTGAAAATTTGAATTGTCTAAAATGGTGATAATTTTTTGTAATCCTGATAAAAATATATTAAAGCTAGTGGATTGATTAGTATTGGGTTCTATAGATAAATAAGCCCCTATCGCACGCGAACCAGAAACTTTTTGATAAAGACCGTCGGTTAATTTTGTAAGTTCTTCAGCTGCATTTGCTAATTTATCGGGATTGCGATATTTACGGTTATCTTGTTTTTTGGAAAGGTTTTTTATATTCAGTCCTTTTTCTACGGCACTTAAATCGCCTAAGTACCAACTTTCTAGTTCATGACAAGCAATTCTAATTAAAACATTGGGTTTATCTGCCGTTTTTAAGACTAAATGTTGTTTTATTGTATAGCAATCACCGCTGTCTTGGTCGCGTAAAATAATAAAATAGTCAACGGGACAATGCCAATTTTTGATTTTACGGGCAATATTCTTTTCTAAGTCTTGTTTGCCCTCGAAAACAATAAATTGATAGTGAAAATCTTTTGTGGGCAATAAACGCGGTAATAATAACTGTAACATTTCTCTGGCTGAGGGTTCTTCTAAGAAAAAGACTAATAACTTCATTGTGGGTCTATCCCATCAAAAAATCCCTGTTTCCATAAATATCCTAATTGATCACCTTCTTCTACAAAGCAACGTAATTGTTGATTATCTTTAGCCCGCTTTATCTGTGTATAGCCATTCTGTTTAACCAGCCAAAAAACTTCTTCTAATTTCAATGCATTTAAAAAATCAGGGGAGTGTGTGGAGACAAAGACTTGACCTTCTCTCGGTGGATTTGAATAAGCTCGAAATTCTTCCGCTAACTCCCATAATAGTTTGACATACAATTGATTTTCTGGCTCTTCTACACAAAGTAAGGGGTATGGCTTTGGGTCATATAATAACAAGAGATAAGCAAACATTTTAATAGTACCATCAGACACATATCTATCAATAAAAGGGTCTTGAAAAGCACCATCTTGGAAGCTGAGTAATAATTTACCATCAGGGGAGCGTATGGTTTTTATATCGGAAATACCTTGAACACGTTGCTTCATAATCGTAATGATTTTTTGAAATAATGCTGGATGATTTTCTAAAATATAATCAGTAACTTGTTGTAAGTTATCTCCTGTTACAGAAAGATGTTCATGATAATCTGCATCTTTGCTACCACGGGCTAAATTAATATGAAAGTCAGAAATATGCCAATTTTCTAACAGTTGACGAAACGCATAAGCGGCTTTAAAGCGTTGAAACTGTCCTAAGCCTTTAATGGCTAATGTCGTTGGGTCTAATGTTTCCTCTTCGCGGGTTAATGCAGTATCTGCTTGATTAAAATCTTGTTCATTGGTGATGGCATAGCCTTTTCCTTGTTGAAAATCTAAAAAATGGAAGGGTGAACCGTAAACACCTCGCTTATAGCGTAAAACTTCTCTTTCTATAATAGGTTGATTATTATTTTTAGCGATTCTTAGTAAATAAGTCACTAATCTTTCTGTATTTATAATTTTTAATCTAAATTGTATTTCTATTTCAATTATTTTATCTTCTGCGTTTCTGGATAAAACCTCATCAAATCCGCCGCGTTTTTGTAAAGCATATTTAATATTATTGATTAGACAATCTTTTAAAAAACCAAATACATCAAATAGTGTTGATTTTCCTGTGCCATTTGCGCCAACCAGTACGCAATAAGCGGGTAAGTTTTTCACTTCAAAATTTTGAAAAACTTTAAAGTTTTTTAGCCGAATAGATTCTATTCTCATTGCTAATGCCTTGTATTATTTATAATTAACGATTTGCTAAATAAGATAAATGTGTGCCGATTTGTTCTATCGGTAGGACTTTATCCACTTTTATGGCGTTAATTGCGGCTTGGGGCATTGCTTTTGCCTCAGCCGTTTCTAAGGATTGTACGATAACACAACCACCTAATTTTTTAATCTTTTTAACGCCTTGACTGCCATCACTGTTCGCACCTGTTAGGATAACCCCAATGAGCCCCTCTCGATAAGCATAAGCCGCAGTTTCAAACAGCACGTCAACAGAAGGACGGGAGAAGTTGACGGGGGCATCGATACTGAGTGAGAGGGTTTTATCTTCTTCTACAAGCAGATGATAATTAGGCGGGGCTATGTAAATAACCCCCCCCATAATACCTTCTTTTTCGTCGGCTTGTTTAACACGTAATGAGGTACAGTTACTAAGAATATTAACAATATAGCTATCGGAGTCTGGGTGTAAATGTTGGACGATTAAAATCGGTAAAGGAAATGTACTCGGCAGGGTTTTGAGTATTGCCGAGAGGGCTTTAATACCACCTGCCGAAGAGCCAATGACAACGGCTTGATAGCGTGAGCCATTGTGTTTTTTCATGCGTTGTATCATGTCAGTTAGCTATTTTTTAAGTAAATTTTTTCTTCTCTGACAAGGTCATCAAAAGCATGGGCGTAGGCAGATAAACGTACTGTTTCTTTTGAGCCTAAGCATAAAATCCCCCCAAGGCATAAACTTTCGTGAAAAAGTCGAAAAACTCGATTTTGTAAATCTCTATCAAAGTAAATCATAACATTACGACACATGATTAAATTCATTTCGCCAAAAACGCCATCTGTCGCTAAATTATGGTCTGAAAAAAGGATGTTTTCTTTTAATGTTTTATCCATGACCACGTGGTCGTAATGGGCGGAGTAGTAATCTGAAAAGGATTCTGTCCCGCCTGCTTTTTGATAGTTAGCTGTGTATTGTTTTAAGCGACTCATGGAAAAAATGCCTTGTTTGGCTTGGCGTAAAACGACTTCATTCATATCTGTTGCGTAGATTTGTGTGCGTTCATATAGCCCTTCTTCTTTCAGCAAAATTGCCATGGAATAGACTTCTTCACCTGTTGAACAGCCCGCGTGCCAAATTTTTAGAAAGGGAAATTTTTTTAAGCGGGGTATTACTGTTTTACGAATGGCTTGGTAAAAATCGGGGTCGCGAAACATTTCTGTCACGTTAATCGATAAATCTAACAATAGATTACTGAAAAACTCTTCATCGTATAGGATTTTATGTTGCATTAAAGAGATGCTGGAAATTTTGTCTTTTGATAAACGATGTTCAATTCGGCGTTTTAGTGAGGCCTTAGCATAATTGCGAAAATCGTAACCATACTTGAGGTAAATGGCTTGTAGCAGGAGTTGAATTTCAATATTTTGTACGTCGATTTCATCCATGGTCATGCCTCACTATCTGCTAGTGTGTTGCAACTAAGCAGTAGTATAAATTTTTTTCATTATTATCAGTTATATATAAGTATGTGATTATTTTTCATTTATAAAAAAAACCTTCTAGGTTTGTAAAACCTAGAAGGCTTTTAAGCACGCATGAAGCAATTTTAAATCAAGATTGCGTCATTGTCTTGTTAGGCAAAGCGTTTACGCATAAATGCATAATATAGAATGGGAATAACAATCAGTGTAAGCATGGTAGAAACAAATAGTCCGAAAATGAGAGCAATGGCTAAACCGCTAAAAATGGGGTCATCCAGTATAAAGAATGCCCCCACCATTGCCGCTAATCCTGTCAGAATAATTGGTTGCGCACGTACCGCACTGGAGCGTATCACGGCTTCTAGGAAAGGCATCCCTTCATCAACTTGTTGATTGATAAAGTCAACTAGTAGAATCGAGTTACGGACAATAATGCCTGCCAGTGCAATCATGCCTATCATGGAGGTTGCGGTAAATTGTGCGCCAAGTAGTGCGTGCCCTGGCATTACGCCGATAACGGTCAGTGGAATCGGTGCCATGATAATCAGTGGAACAAGGTAGGAGTGAAACTGCGCAACGACCAGTAGGTAAATCATTATCATTCCTACCGCATAAGCGATGCCCATATCGCGGAACGTTTCATAAGTTACTTGCCATTCACCATCCCATTTTATGCTATAGCGGTAGGGATTAGCAGGTTGTTGAATAAAATATTGTTCTAATTTGTGTTGGTCTTCAACAACGAGGTCTTTTAAAGATTCGTAAATTTCAAACATGCCATATAAAGGGCTGTCTAGTTTTCCCGCCATATCACCTGTTACCATTGTTAATGGTAATAAGTCTTTGTGATAAATCGCATTTTCCCGTTGTGTAACAATGATATTGCTGAATTCAGACAGGGGTATTAAACGACCTGAGTTATTGCGTACACGAAGGTCTTTGATGCGATCAATTTCTGCTTTATCTGCGGTGCTGTATTCTAAACGGATGGGAATGGGGTATTTAACGTTTGCATTGTGTAAAAAGCTGACATCTGTACCATGTAAAACGGTTTGAATGGCAGAAACAGCGGTATCTTGGCTGACTCCGAGTAGTGCCGCTCGACTTTGGTCAATACGAATAATCAACTTGGTTTGAGGGGCTTCAATACTGTCATCAATGTCGACGATATCGGGGGTTTTGGCGAAAACGCCATGAATATCTTTGGCGATATTTAATTGCCCTTTATAGTCTAATCCATAAATTTCAACAACTAATGGGGATTGCACTGGCGGGCCGGGCGGGACTTCGACGATTTTGACATTGGCGTTATATTTTAGACCGATGGCTTGTAGGGGGTCACGCACGGCTAAAGCGATTTCGTGGCTTTTGCGTTTACGGTGATGAGAGTCGACAAGATTGACTTGAATATCACCGACATTTGCACCAGAGCGCAGGTAGTATTGACGGACTAGACCGTTAAAGCTAATTGGTGCGGATGTGCCTGCATAAACTTGATAGTCACTGACTTCTTCAACCGTTGCGAGATAACGCCCTAATTCACCTAGCACTCGCGCAGTTTGTTCTACGCTAGTTCCTTCAGGCATGTCGACAACAACTTGAAATTCAGATTTGTTATCAAAGGGTAGCATTTTAAGTACGACATGTTGTGTGATAGGTAACAGCATTGCACCTGCAATCATGGCTAAGACAACAAGTAGTAAGAGCCAGCGTAAAATCGCACTGCGTAAAAAAGGGCGCATTAAACCATTGAAAAACCGATAAGTTACGGTTGGTTTTTCTTCGTGCGTGTGGTCATGGGTATCGTGTTCATGCGCTTGTCTATATTTTTCAAACTGTTTACGTAAGACCTTATAGGTTAGCCATGGGGTGAAAATATAAGCCACAGCAAGGGATATCATCATGCCTAAGCTGGCATTGATGGGAATCGGGCTCATGTAGGGTCCCATGAGTCCTGAAACGAATGCCATAGGTAATAACGCAGCAATCACGGTGAAGGTTGCCAAAATCGTGGGACCTCCCACTTCATCGACAGCCACAGGAATCGCTTCTAAGAGATTTTTTGCCCCTAAGTGAATATGTCGGTGAATATTTTCCACCACAACAATGGCATCGTCGACCAGAATCCCAATGGAGAAAATCAGCGCGAAGAGTGAGACACGGTTTAAGGTAAATCCCCATGCCCATGAAGCAAATAGGGTGATTAATAAGGTAATCACAACCGCTGTGCCGACAATAAATGCCTCACGCCATCCTAGGGCTAGGAAGACGAGTAGAACGACTGAGCTGGTTGCAAAAATTAATTTGCTGATAAGTTTCTTGGCTTTTGCGTCTGCGGTTTCCCCATAGTTACGGGTGACGGTGACATGTACCTCATCAGGCACAAAAACCCCGCGCATGGCTTCAAAGCGTTCTATCACTTGATTAGCAACCGCGACCGCATTCGTACCTGGTTGTTTGGCTATTGCGATGGTCACGGCAGGAAATTCACCGCGCTGCGTAATGCCACGCGATGCAGCGGCAGCCCCTGTACCAAACCATACATATTTTTCGGGTTGTTCTGCACCAAAAGAAATATCAGCAACATCGTGTAAATAAATTGGCTTTCCGTCTTTTACCCCAACGACTAAATCTCCCACTTCTTCAGGTTTAGAGAGAAAATCCCCTGCTTGAACTAGAATTTCTTGGTTATTTCGTACCATACTGCCAGCATCTCGCGTGCTGTTGCTTGCTGCTAAGGCATTCGTCAAATCAGTAATGGATAGTTGATAACCTGCTAATTTTGCGGGGTCTAAAGTCACACGAACAATACGGTCAGTGCCACCAACGGTGTAAATATCTCGTGTTCCTTGTACCCGTTTTAATTCAGATTCAATGGTGTGGGCAATATCTTGTAAATCATAACTTCCCCCTTCTTCTGACCAAAGAGTTAAAGTGACAATCGGCACATCATCAATGCCTTTTGGCTTTAGTAAAGGAGAGCCAACGCCTAAATTTTGCGGAAGCCAATCGGTATTGGAATAAATGGTGTTGTAAAGACGCACAATGGCATCGGTACGCGGTTCACCTACTTTAAACTGTACGGTAAGAATCGCCATACCAGGACGGGAAACTGAATATACATGCTCGATGCCCTCAATTTCGCTAAATTTCTGCTCGGCAGGCGTTGCAACAATTTGTTCAACATCACGGGCAGACGCACCAGCAAAAGGGATAAACACGTTGGCGAAGGTCACATTAATTTGTGGTTCTTCCTCGCGCGGTGTCACGGCTATCGCAAATAAACCCAGTAATAACCCAACTAGGGCTAATAGCGGGGTAATTTGGGTTGTTAAAAATTGTTGGGTAATACGCCCAGAAATGCCCATGCTCGCGGGCTTATCCGTATTTGTATGACTCATGTTAGTAATACCTGCTTACGGGTGGGCTGTGGCGGGTTGTGCGGTAGCAGCACGTTGCGTTTTTAATTTAATCGCAGCGTCAACGCTATTGGTAGCGATTTGCTCATTAACATCTAAGCCTGCGAGCACTTCAATCATATTTAAAGATTCTTTTCCTAATCGCACTTGACGCATAGAAACATTGCCTTTTTCATCCACCACATAAACGGCGCGAATCTCTCCACGATAAGCAACTGCACTGGTTGGCACCATCAAGCGTTGTTCAGTGCCCACAGTAAATGCAACTTTCACCAACATACCAGGATACATACCATCAATCGCTTCTGCTAATGGTAAACGCACGCGGAAGGTATGAGATTGTGCATCGGCATAAGGCACAACGGTAATTTTGTTCACAGCAATACGCGGTTTATCGGGCAAACTATGCACAATTACACTGGCAGACTGGCTTTGGCGTACCGCTGCTGCCTGATTTTGCGAAATCGTTGCAATCACCCGTAATGTATCTAAAGAAAATCCCGTCATAATCGCCTGACCGACATTTGCAACTTCGCCAACTTGAATATGTCGTTCTTTAACAATGCCACTATAAGGTGCACGAATGGTTGTATATTCTTCTTGTTGCGTTGTCCGTTTAATACTGGCTTGAGCAGTTGAAACACGAGCGCGTGCTGCGTCTAATTCTGCGGCAGCTTTTTCCATTTCAGATTCAGAAATTGCTTGTTTTTCAAAAATCTTTTTAGTTCGGTTATAAGTATCTTGCGCAACGCGCAAATTTGCTTGAGCCTCACGCAATCCTGCTTCTCCTTGCGCAACACTGGCTTTCTGCTCGATAGACTTTAAGCGCACAATCACTGTATCTTTTTTTACAAAATCATCTACATCAAAAAAAACTTCTTGTACTTGCCCTGATGTTTGTGCGGCAATAGTTGCCTCATTCACCGCTTCAATGATTCCATCAACAATGATTTCCTTATTTACCTGTTGATAAACAACGGGAATAGTTTGCAAATGGAGCGTTTTTTCTTCTGCATGGCTAGACGGGCTTATACTAAACCCGACACCTATTATTAATAAAATTCTAGGTATTATCTTGAAACGAAACATAATCAGTCACCTTGTATTGTATTCCACATCAGCCTAAGTATCTTCAGCGGAAAATCATAACATAAGTATTTTAATGGTTTCTAATATTAAGCGTTTTTATCTATCCATGAATAAAACTTATGTATATGCTCTACCCTGTGCTCTAACAGCAACTCCCATCTTGAAAATGTGCTAGTGCTAAATAAGTTAGGATTTAAACGCATAAAACCTGATTCAGACAACCCCATTAAGATTAACGAGAAAAACCAGACTTGTTTAGCACTCCCAAAAATGTAACCCCCCCTTTTTAAGCAATTCTCAAACCATTTCAATCTGATTAATTTTATTAAAAATCATTCAGATACTTAAAAGCAAGAGACATAAAAATATTTCATGAGAAAGAATGCTTACAAAAATTTAGATAGGCTAAATTTTCAATTTCAGAGTAATATACATACTAACTTTATTAGCGGCTTTACTCCTTTCTAAATCATTTTTTTACAATTAAAACAAATGCTTTAACCTACTCACTAGGAAAGCCGTCCAACAGAATCCCCGTAGAAAAAAGAAAAATCGACAACAAATTAAGCGTAATGCAAGCCCATTACCGACAACAAGGTGTCTATGACACCTTTTTTTATCTAGGCTGATTTAAAAAATCTCTAGTAAAATTTAATATAAACAAAATGTTAATGCAAGATAACTATGACTATCGACAATCCCATTGAATCCCAAACCGCAAAAAAAATCCCTGATCATCTCATAGATAGCATCCTCACTGAATGGGATAACGCGGAATTAAGCCAATACCAAGTGATTCGCCGACAAGGACAGTTGACCAGCTTTGACGCGAATAAAATAGCCATCGCTATCACTAAGGCTTTTTTAGAAGTAGAAGGACATTCTGCTACTAGTTCTAATCGTATAAAAACACTGGTACAACAACTGACTAAGCAAGTCTTAAAAGGGATTGAACGCCGTTTAGAAGAAACAGGCAAAGTCCACATTGAAGAAATCCAAGACCAAGTCGAACTTGCTTTAATGCGTGAAGGTGAACATAAAGTTGCCCGCGAATACGTCCTTTATCGTGAACGCCATGCTACCTTACGTGCTGAACGGAAAAAAACTGCTGTGTTACATGTAAAAGATACTAATAATCAACTGACCCCCTTAGATGAAGACCGCTTGCGCCGTATTGTCACCGAAGCCTGCGACGGTTTGGAATATGTTAATGCGGAAAAAATTGTCGAAGAAAGTTTAAAAAATCTATACGACGGCATTTCTGAAAAAGATGTCAGTCACGTTCTTGTCATGAGTGCACGCGCTTTAGTCGAAAAAGAGCCAAACTATACCTATGTTGCCTCTCGCCTCCTGCTCGATAACCTCCGCACTGAAGCCTTAAGTCTGCTGAAGTTTGAACCGCATACCGTCACGGCAACGGAAATGCGCAACTACTATGCAGATTATTTCAAACACTATATTCATAAAGGCATTGCATTAGAACTTCTAAACCCTAGCCTAGCCGATTTTAACCTAGACCGTTTAGGCATGGCACTGATTGCCGATAACGATTTACAGTTCACCTATTTAGGCTTACAAACCTTATACGACCGCTATTTTTTACACAGCCAAGATACCCGCTTTGAACTGCCCCAAGCGTTTTTTATGCGCGTTGCAATGGGTTTAGCCATTAATGAAATTCAACGCGAAGAACGGGCGATAGAGTTTTATAAACTCCTCTCCAGCTTTGACTTTATGAGCAGTACCCCGACGTTATTTAACTCAGGTACGCTCCGCTCACAACTCTCAAGCTGTTTCGTTAGCACTGTACCCGATGATTTAGATGGCATTTTTGGCGCGATTAAAGACAACGCCATGATGCAAAAATGGGCGGGCGGTATCGGTAACGACTGGACACCTGTACGTGGCATGGGGGCGAGAATCAAAGGCACTAACGGCAAATCGCAAGGCGTTGTTCCTTTTCTAAAAGTTGCGAATGATACACTGGTCAGCGTTAATCAAGGTGGGAAGCGCAAGGGGAGCGGGTGTGCTTATCTTGAAACATGGCACATAGATATTGAAGAATTCCTTGAATTGCGGAAAAACACAGGCGATGAACGCCGTCGCACTCACGACATGAATACCGCAAACTGGATTCCTGACTTATTCATGCAACGGGTGATGGAAAACGGGCATTGGTCTTTATTCTCTCCCGACGAAACCCCTGATTTGCACGAATTGCATAGCGAAGCCTTTAAAACCGCTTATGAAGCCTATGAAGCCCTTGCTGAACAAGGCAAACTGAAGATTTTTAAACGAGTTTCTGCGGTTGAACTCTGGCGTAAAATGCTGACCATGCTATTTGAAACGGGTCATCCGTGGATATGCTTTAAAGACCCCTGCAATATTCGCTCACCGCAACAACATGTCGGTGTTGTGCATTCTTCTAACTTGTGTTGTATTGCGGCTGACCAACGTGTTGTTACTGACCGTGGATTATTGACAGTAGGCGAGTTATATCAATTGGGTGGAGAAAATAAAGTTGTTGGCTTAGATGGTATTTATGCAGCATCAAAAATGTTACTTCCACGTCCTAATGCGCCAATAGTACGCATCAATACCAGTGAAGGTTATACCCATAAAGTTACGCCTGATCACAAGGTATGGGTGAAAGATATAGGTTGGGTAGAAGCTCAACATTTAAAAGCTGGTGATAAATTGCTAATTCAACAGCTAGAAGGCTTATGGGGAACAGAACATAAGCCAGAACTGAGTTACCTTATGGGATTGATTGCGGGAGATGGTACTTTTGATAAAAACAAAGGTAAGGTTTACATTGATGTATGGTCAAATGATTTCGATTATTTACCCTCTATTGAAAACAGTGTTCATCATTTGCTTGATGGTAATACTGTTTTACGAACAACTTCAACAAATACCCCTGCTTTTGCGATCAACGAGAAGCTAAAACGTGCTCGTCTTAGCTCTGCACCACTCTATCGTTTGCTAGAACAACATGGTTTTACACCACAAAATAAATTACAAGTACCTGAAATAGTATGGCGTGGTGATCGTGAAACTGTTATGGCTTATCTAAAAGGTCTTTATCAAGCCGATGGTAATATTTTAAGCAGTCATGAAGTGACAACGCTTGCATTAGCATCTACAGACCTAGCATTTATTCAATCATTACAGATTCTCTGGGCAAACTTTGGTGTAAAAAGCTCGATTAATCAAATGCGTGGTCATGAACTACACCCTATGCCTGATGGTAAAGGTGGACATAAGGAATATTGGAGTAAACCATTATACCGTTTACTTATCACCTCTATTAAAGGCTGTCAAATTGCTGAAAGTATCACGCAATTAGCAAGTAATAAATCATCACTTGCGGCTAAACAGTATTTAGATAATTTACAAAAAAAGGGATACAGTCAAAAACTGTATGCGACTTTTACTGAATTAACGAAATTGCCCAATGAAGATGCTTACTGTTTAACGGTTGACTCGGACACTCATGCATGGACAGTCAATGGCATGATTACCAAGAACACAGAAATAACTTTAAATACATCACGTTATGAAATCGCTGTTTGCAATTTAGGCAGTGTCAACCTTGCACGACATATCAATAACAACCGTTTAGATGTCGAAAAGTTACAACGCACGGTGAAAACGGCGATGCGGATGCTCGATAACGTTATCGACATCAACTATTACGCAGTGCCACAAGCCCGCACCGCTAACTTACGTCATCGTCCAATCGGCTTGGGTATCATGGGTTTTCAAGATGCCCTTTATCAACTACGTATTCCTTATAGTACCGATAAAGCCGTCGAATTTGCTGATGAATCGATGGAATATTTAAGCTATTTTGCCATTGAAGGCTCGACAGAATTAGCCGTAGAACGGGGCAAATACTCCACGTTTTTAGGCTCTTTATGGAGTCAAGGCATATTGCCCATTGATAGCATTCAAGCATTGCGTGGCACACGCGGACAATATTTAGAAATGTCTGATAGTTCCAGCTTGGATTGGGAAAAGTTGCGCGAGAAAGTCAAACGCGATGGGATGCGCAACTCCAACTGCATGGCGATTGCGCCAACGGCGACGATTTCCAACATTGTCGGCGTGACCCAATCTATTGAACCGACTTATCAAAATCTGTTCGTGAAATCCAATTTATCGGGCGAATTTACCGTTGTTAATCCGTATCTTGTCCGCGATTTAAAAACCCTGAATTTATGGGATGATGTCATGGTCAACGACCTAAAATATTTTGACGGTAGCGTGCAAAATATCGACAGAGTGCCTAATGAATTAAAAGCCTTATACGCGACTGCATTTGAAGTTGACCCGTCATGGTTGATTGAAGCGGGTTCGCGTCGGCAAAAATGGATTGACCAATCGCAATCGTTGAATTTATACCTATTAGAACCGTCAGGACGCAAACTCGATTTACTCTATAAACTCGCATGGATACGCGGTTTAAAAACCACATATTACTTACGCACAATGGGCGCGACTCATGTGGAAAAAAACACAGTACGTAGTAGTAAAAACGCGATTGTCGAACAGCAAGACGATGATAACGAAATCCCCAAAGCGTGCTTAATTGACGACCCTGATTGCGAGGCTTGTCAGTAATTAACCTGAGTACGGCGAGGTTTTAAGGATAAAACAGAGACCTGCTAGGTTTTTAAAACCTAGCAGGTCTTTTGCGATGCGTGCCAAAGATTAGGAAAAAACACATGGCTACGATTGAAACGCCAACATTAAGAACCCATCCCAGCGTGCCTGCGTTACAAAGAGACGCAATGCGCGATAAATTCCCTTATCCTGCCAAACCTGATACACAAACCGCACTTGGTTATCCCGCCAAACTTATCGATAACTGGCAAACTGTCGCCATTGCTAAAATGGGCGAATTAGTCAGTCACAATAAAGCCTTAAAAGTCTATTTAGATGCTTGTGTCAAATGTGGCGCGTGCACGGATAAATGCCATTACTTTATCGGTACTGCTGACCCTAAAAATATGCCTGTTGCCCGTCAGGACTTATTCCGCCAAGTGTATCGCCGTTATTACACGTGGACAGGGCGATTTTTTCCGAAACTGGTCGGTGCGAAAGATTTAACTCCCGCAATTCTCGATGATTGGTATAACTATTTTCATCAATGTTCACAATGTCGCCGTTGTGCCGTTTTCTGTCCTTATGGTATTGATACAGCAGAAATATCAATGGCAGCCCGTGAAATTTTAGACCACATCGGCAAAGGGCAAAAATACTGTAATGAAATTGTGCATAAAGTCCATAAAGTCGGTAATAACTTAGGCTTACCTGCTCCTGCTTTGCGCCACACTTTAGAAAGTTTAGAAGAAGACATTTTGCAAGAAACAGGCGTTGCCGTGCGTTTACCTTTAGATGAAATAGGTGCAGAGGTTTTGTTTATTACACCGTCAGCAGATTTTTTTGCAGAACCGCATGTCGACGGTTTAATTGGCTATGCAAAAGTCTTTCATCAAGCAGGCATTTCTTGGACATTAAGCACTCATGCGAGCGAAGCCGCTAATTTTGGCTTATTTATTGGCAGTCAGGAACATTTGCAAAAAATTGCCTTACGCATTCGTGACGCTGCGCATGATTTAAAAGCGAAGCGAATTGTTTTCGGCGAATGTGGTCATGCGTGGCGAGTGGCTTATAACTTCTTAAAATCGCTGGTGGGCGAGTTTGAATTTTTAGATGCCCGTTATCCAATTCCGCAACATATTTGCGAAGTAACACATGATTTATTACAGCGTGGTGCGTTACATATTGATAAAACAGCAAATGATGCGCGTGTCCTCACTTTTCACGACTCTTGTAACATCGCCCGTGCTTCGCGTATGGGACATACAAGTGGCGGACAGTTCAGTATTCCCCGTGAGATTATTCGCGCCGTTGCGAATCATTTTTATGAAATGCCTGCAAAGACAAGGCATGAGAAAACATTTTGTTGTGGCGGTGGCGGGGGGTTATTAACGGATGAATTGTTAGAATTGCGGGTTAAAGGCGCGTTACCACGGATGGAAGCTTTGCAAGCCGTGACACAAGCGCATAATGTGACGCATCTTGTAACCATCTGCGCGATTTGCAAAACGCAATTTAGTAAAGTTCTGCCTTATTATGGATTTAACATGAATCAAGTCATGAGTTTGCATCACTTAGTTGGCGATGCGTTAATTCTTTAAGGGGTTGGATATGCAATGAAACGATACGGTTATTATGGGGGAATAAGTTTAATATTTGCTTGTTTATACATAATTTTAGTTAATAATCATATTGTTGCGAGTCCACCTGTATTGTCTCCTGCAAAACAAGCATTTTCTGCGACGCAAGCCTGTGTTGAACCTATAGAGACGATACGCCGTCAACATGGCGATGCACTCAAATATCGACATCGTTTAGCGAATAAGGGTATTTATACAAGTGGTTATCGTTTTATAGATTGTATTAATTGCCATATCACGCCGACAGCAACGGGACAATATCCCATAAAAGACAGTCCGCAACACTTTTGCAATGCGTGCCATACCTATGTTGCTGTGCAAATAGATTGTTTTAATTGTCATGCCAGCACGCCACGAGGGAATTAGTAGTTTGTTGCGGTTAATATTAACCTGAGTTCGGCGAGTTTCTTTTAAAAAGACAACAGCTTGTCTGAATCAGAATTCACCGAATTTTCAGAATTAGCAGAATTGAAAGGCATGATTCACCTTAAATTTTTGGGTTAAGGGTTTTAAATCCTGCTAATCCTGAAAATCCTGATTCAGGCAATGTTTTAATCTTGTCTGGTCAACCCTTTTCGCGTGTTCCGTCAGACCTGCTAGGTTTTTAAATCTTGCAGAACTTGGGTTACTTTTTAACCAGTTATTTCTTATCTTTCGCAAATTCGAAAGGGTCGGAATAAAATTGTGTTGCGGGTAATCCTCGAGCAATAAAATGTTGATGTGCAGTTGCAACCATCACAGGCGGGCCACTGGCGTAAACGACATAATCCATTAAATGAGGAATATCTTGTAAAACAACCTCGTGTACTAAACCTGTTTTACCTTGCCATTGGTCTTCCGCTAAAGGTTCTGATAAAACGGGAACATAGTGGATAAAAGGATAATCTTTTGCCCATTGGGTAATGGTGTCGTGCATGTATAAATCTTGTTGATGGCGCACGCCCCAGTAAAAAATCATTTCCCGTTGTCTATTTTCTGCTAATGCCTGTTGAATCATCGCTTTAACAGGTGCAAAGCCAGTTCCACCTGCAACAAATAAAATGGGTAACTGGGTATCCTGACGTAGGAAAAATGCGCCTAATGGCAGTTCTATCCGCAAAATGTCTTTGACTTTCAAGCTATCAAAAACCTGTTGGGTAAAACAACCATCATTAACTCGACGAATATGTAATTCAATCAGGGGTAAATCGGCAACGGTTGAGGCAATGGAAAAACTGCGTTTTCGTCCATCGTTCAACAAAATATCTAAATATTGTCCTGCTTGAAAGTGTAGGGCTTCATGCTCAGGAATTTTCAGCCATAGTTGCATGACATCTTCAGATAATTTTTGCAATTTCTCCACACGACACGGCATTTTTTTAGTGTCTGTTATCCCCTGCGTTGATTGCGTTAGCGTGCTGGCAATCTCAAGGTCTGTTTGTGCCGTTGCAAGACATAACAGAATTTCGTCTTTTGCTAATTGGCTCTTGTAACTGGGGGGAATTAAGTAATCGATTTGACCACTTAATAACTTAGCTTTACATGCGCCACAACTTCCCCCGCGACAACTATAGGGAAGGAGTAAGTGCTGTTTTAAAGCGGCTGTTAATAAGGGTTCTTGCGGTTCAACATAAAAATGTTGATTGCTGGGACGTAAGTAAACAGTGTAAGTCATTGTTATTAAGTGATTAGCGTTATAAGTAATGAATGTACTTAACAAGATGTCATCATCATTGAAGTGATGTTAAATAGGGTTAAGCACGTATAAAAAAGCGGTTGTTCACATTATAAAGAGAAAGAAATACATTCTATATGGTTAGCAATAGTTTTCTGACCCGACAAAATCCGACAAAATAAGTAACTTATTAAAATTATTATTTATTTTATGTATTTGCTTGTGCCTATGTGTTATGTGTTGTCACCTTCCCTACAATTCAAATTACAGATAATAGTTTGAAAATATTTAATTTTTTAAATGGCATAGCCTTTGCTATAACTTTACATACTAATCTATCAACGACAGAACGGGGTTAGCCCATGACCATGAAGGCGAAAGATATAGCTGAATTGCTCAATGAGCCAGCATGTACGCACAACAAGAAAGAAAAATCAGGCTGTGCACGTCCTAAGCCAGGTTCGACAGCAGGTGGTTGCGCATTTGATGGTGCACAAATCGCATTATTACCGATTGCCGACGTTGCGCATATTGTCCATGGGCCTATCGCTTGCGCGGGGAGTTCTTGGGACAATCGTGGTACGCGCTCCTCTGGTTCTACTTTATATCGTCTTGGTATGACAACGGATTTAACCGAAAACGATATTATTATGGGTCGCGCAGAAAAACGTTTATTTCATGCGATTAAACAAGCGATTGATGATCATAATCCCGCTGCGATTTTTGTATATAACACTTGTGTTCCCGCGTTAATTGGTGATGATATTGAGGCGGTCTGTAAATCTGCACAAGCCCGTTGGGGTACGCCCATTGTCCCTGTTGATTCCGCAGGTTTTTACGGAACAAAGAATTTAGGTAATCGCATTGGGGGTGAGGCAATGGTCAAATTCGTGGTTGGTACACGTGAGCCTGACCCGTTACCTGCCTGTGCACAAGACGCTGGAATGAAAATTCACAGCGTGAATTTAGTCGGCGAATACAATATTGCGGGTGAATTCTGGCACGTTTTACCCCTCTTAGATGAACTGGGTTTACGGGTGCTCTGTACCTTATCAGGCGATGCACGTTATCGTGAAGTGCAAACCATGCACCGTGCAGAAGTGACCATGATGGTCTGTTCTAAAGCCATGTTAAACGTGGCACGTAAACTCGAAGATCAATATAAAATTCCTTGGTTTGAGGGAAGTTTCTACGGCATTACAGATACCTCTCAAGCCCTCCGTGATTTTGCACGTATTATTAATGATCCAGACTTAACCGAGCGCACCGAAAAATTAATCGTGCGTGAAGAAACGCGCATTCGTGCAGCCCTTGCTCCATGGCGGGAACGCTTAAAGGGTAAACGGGTACTGCTCTATACGGGTGGCGTTAAATCGTGGTCAGTGGTGTCTGCGTTGCAGGATTTGGGCATGGTTGTTGTTGCAACAGGCACAAAGAAATCCACGGAAGAAGATAAGGAACGGATCAGGGAAATTATGGGCAAGGATGCCAAAATGATTGATGATGGCAACCCGCGTGCTTTACTGAATATCTTTAAGGACTACAAGGCAGATATTCTGATTGCGGGTGGTCGAAATATGTACACCGCGCTAAAAGCAAAAATTCCGTTCTTAGATATTAATCAGGAGCGTGAATTTGGTTATGAAGGTTATGAAGGTATGTTAGAACTGGTGCGTCAATTGGCTTTAACCATTGAAAGTCCAATTTGGTCAGCCGTTCGTCAACCTGCCCCTTGGAAAACCCCCTTGCAACCGTCTATTGCTTAGTCAGTAGACATTTCACTTTCCCACTCAGTTGGTTGAGTGGGGAAGTCTTTTTTTTTATTTTTACTGCTTTGCCAAATTATTATAATATTAGCGTGCTGTTGTACCACAGATAACTTACATCATAAACTTTTTACATTATTCACACCCACTATTATTAAGGTCGATATATGAGTAACTTTTTAGAAAATATCAAGGCACAAAATTTAACGTGGCAAGTCTCTATCTGTGAAAAAGCAGAAAGCTCTGATGCCTTAGTGTATCGTGGTGACTTAATTCTCCAAGAAGGAAAATTAACTGTTCATAATACCCGTGGTACACCAGAAGCTTTGATTAAACAAGTTGTTTTAACCGCTCATGGTGAGAAAGTGACATTCTTCGCTGGGCATTTAACCAAATTAGAACATGTTAATCTGTTTATCGAAAAATACCTTGGTATGTTTGAAGTTGGGACTCCTCTGTATTTCTTCGTAGAAAACATCAAAGAGAAGTTAGTAACTGATATTCAAGGTCATGCTACCTACTTATATCCTTTAGTAGAAGGCGTTGTTTGGAATGAATTTGCCGAAATGGTTGGTTTAGAAAAAGGGGATTTCAAAGGCTTAGGGGCTGGTGACAAAGTGGTTAAAGTTGCTAATGAAGCTAAGACTTTAAAACCCAAAAATATGACTGCCGTTTCTTTAGAAGAAGCCTTAGCCCGCACCGTCGTTGTGCATAAAGAAATGCGTGGTCCTATCTAAGAAGAGAAACTGACGCATTTGCTTTGAGCGTGATAGGGGGAAATGGCTATTTTGATGATGGTCATTTCCCCTTTGTTTTTTCTGTGTTACGCAACTTAGCGTTGTTTTAATACCAATAAGGTAATATCGTCAGCGATTTTTTGCTGTCCGATATGTTGTTGTACGTCATCAATAATGGCTTGTTTAATGTGTTCTGCATTGTGATGCCAATGCTGGCTAACAACATCGCAAAGGCGTTTAATATCATAAAGTTGCTTTTGTGTATTACGGGCTTCTGTAATACCGTCTGTATATAAAACAATACCGTCGCCTTTAGCAAGCTGGATTTCTTTTTGTGTCACCCAGTTTCCAATATCCGACTCTAAGCCAATCATAAAGCCTAAGTTTTGGGTATCAATGCGTTCCACATCCCCATTTTGGCGTACAACCAGCACGTCTTCATGTTGTCCGGTCAATTGTAGTGTGCCGTTGTGATAATCCAGTAGTGATAAAGTGAGATTTTTATCTGTACGCATCCGTTGTGCATTTTCATAAATGGTGCGGTTGACGATATTAATAAATTCACTGGGGCAGGTAATGCCTGCAAGTAATAATGCCCGTACAGTTGTCTGTACCATCAGCATCAATACGCCGCTTTCTAAGCCATGTCCTGTTACGTCACCAATCCCAATTTTAATATGCCCTTGATGGTTCAATACCTCGTAATAGTCCCCGCCGACTTCTTCCGCAGGTTCCATAAAGCAAGCAATATCTAACTCTTTGATTTGCTGTAGCTCTTCATAACGCGGTAAGACCATTTGTTGTAATTGTCGCGCAACGCTTAATTCAGCCCCCATGCGTAAATTTTCCGCTTTTAACTGCGTATTCAACGCCATAATTTGCTGATTGGCTTCGGCTAATTCAGCGGTACGTGTGGCAACCTTACCCTCTAAAGTACGGTATAATAAAGCATTTTCTAAGGAAATTGCCGCTTGTGATGACAACATTTCAAGCAGTTTTAAACGAGCAGGTGTAAATGCACCATCAATCATATTGTTTTCTAGGTATAACACACCTGTTAATTTACCTTGATGAATGATAGGGTTACATAAGATAGATTTGAGCTTGTGGTGCTGTATGTAACTGTTATTTGTGTACATCCCTTCTTGACGTGCATTTGCTAATACAACGGATTCGCGGGTACGAATCACATAATTCACAATTGCTGTTGGTACACGCCCCTCTAAGGCAAGCGATTGTAAAACAGTCACCTCTTCTGTATGAAATGCCCCTTCTGCTTCAATCAACCATTGTCCCTCTTGCTCTAAAATGAGCAATCCACGTTCAGCCCCTGCATTTTCAATCACGATATGCATCATTTTTTCTAACAATTGGCTTAAAACCATTTCGCCTGACAAGATTTGTGTGGCTTTCATCACACTTTCTAAATCAAGCCAGTTAGAAGCCCGTAAACGAGTACGTGTTCCCATCACCGTAATCGTGCTGGTACTCACTTCATGCACGGTCGGAATAATCGGCGCAGTTTTTGTCCCGTTTAACCATTGGACATATTTTTCTTCTAGTTGTGCAACTTTAGCCAACGCGCCCCATTGTTGATAATGATAACGTGCATCAAGCAAGTATGTTTGTGCAAACTTATCCATCCCTTGAACAAGATAAAAACGTGCAGCAAGTTCATAGGCTAAAGCCTTTTCTTGAACATATTCATTTTTAGTCGCGGTTTGAATCGCTTGCTCATAATTCTGTGTTGCTAACCATTGTTTTCCTAACACTCGAGCTAATTCTGCTTCTACCAACTGATATTTATGCAAATGGTTCATTGGCGCAGAGCTTGCGAATGTTTTAAGTAACTTCTGATTTTCCAGCACTTTTTCATGCAGGATGACTTGTCGGCGGGAATTGCTCCGCGAATACAGTTGTAAACAAGTGAGCGATTCGTAAAAGTTCAACACAGGCACGGAAATCATGGCGAACATGCCACCCTTGTGAATTGTTGCTAATGAGCAGTTTTCCAGTGCTTTTTCATAATCTTCAAATAGATAGCATAAAATCGCCGTATTCACATAAAACGCGGCTAACGCAGATTGATTATTAGTGCTTTGCAATAAGGCTAAGGTTTCATGTTGCGAAAAGGCATCACCGTCTAAAAGTTGGGGGACAGACTGGGCTTGTCCTTGAAGATTCAAGACCGCTTGTAAAAAAGAGCTTTGCCAACGAATGCCTACTTCTGCATGAATGCGTTGCATCCCTTCTTTATAAGAAATCATTTGACGCGCTAAATTAGACAGTTCTTGTCCTGCAAAATAGGCATTGCAAGAGAAAAAGAAGGCATTATAGCCCGCATATTCTAAATCGCCTGTTTCTAAACCGCTGTGATAACCCTGTTCTAAACTAGGTAATGTGCTTTTAAGCGATTGTTTAAAATGCCAAACATGCCCATTAACCACTTCTAGCGTTTTAGATTTAAATTTCTTATCGCCTGACTTATCTAGCAATTTAGCGGCAAGTTGTCCAAAGCAATAACCTTCATCTATCTCATTCAAAAATCCACATAACAGTAGTGCATAGCAAGCATACATATAAGTAGATTCGCTCGTATTTCCGCTGTGGATAGAAAGTTGTACCTGACGAATGATAAAGAGTAAAAATAAACTGGGTCTGCCAATATAAGCAGCGGCGGTCGCTTTGGTAATAACGCGCATAATGGCAAGTTTAGTTTTATCTTGCATTTCAGGTAAATCAATCAAGGATTCTATGGCAATATTGGCATATTCCGCTTTTAATTCCTTCAGTGCTGTTTTTACAGCAATATCATCAGGTTGAGTGGGTAAAGATAGCCCTAGACGCTCTAACACTTCTAAGGCAATATCTAAAGATTCCTGTAACTTACCTTCAGACATATAGCCATGAATTTTACTTTCATACACACCCGCCATATCTATCGGCGTTCTTGCATGTTGCACAACTTGAGTAAAGCAATGATTAAGTTGGGTACTATCCCCTGTTAAACTTGCCATTTCAGTGGCTAAACAGTGTAAGTCTAAACATAAAGGGTACTGATGTTGCCATGCATTATCATCTAATAAACGTAAGCCAAATAAGGCATATTTAAGTGCGGCATCAAATGCAGCGGATGATTTAGCACGTTTTGCCGCGAGCAAATTTAATTCAGTGCTTACTAATTTTTCTGTATTGTCCAACAGACACGAGCCAATATTTAAATGGTCAACCACTTCAAACAAGCGTTCCTCTGCAAAATTATCCGCTAACAATAAACGCCCAATCCGCCAATGTAAGGCAGGTTTATCTTCATCAGGGATAAGCTCATAAGTTGATTGTTGTACGCGGTCATGAACAAATTTATACAAATTGCTGACGGTGATAATCATGCCCTCAGCTAATGCCTGCCAAAGATAAGTTTGTGTTTCGTTGACAAGTTGGTCTGCTATTTTGGCTAGAATGGGTAATTCAAAAGTATTGCCTAAACAAGCAGCAAGTTTTAAAACTTCTTGTGTTTTAGCAGGCAGTTTTCTGACTTTCGCGCTCATCAATTCCACAACATTATCCGTGATATTTCGCGCTTGAATGTTTGATAAATCCCATTGCCAAACACGGGCTTGATAGTTAAAAGTCAATAAACCTTCTGTATATAACGTTTTAACAAACTCACCCAAGAAGAAAGGATTTCCCCCTGTTTTTTCTAATAAAAGCTCGGCTAAGCCTTGAATAGCAATGGCATTCGCAGTTTCTTTTCTTAAACTTAGGGTATCCATTAAGAATTGCGTGATATGGGGTAGTCCTAATGGTTTAAGCGTCACCGACTTAAACACAAACTCACCAACATGCATCTCATTAATTAATTTCATTAACGGATGCGTCGCATTAACCTCATTATCACGATAAGCCCCAACTAAAAACAGGTAAGGAATATTGCCCACCATCAAATTTAATAAATTGAGACTTGCCAAGTCAGCCCATTGTAAATCATCCAAAAAGATAACTAAGGGGTGTTCTGCTTGGCAACAAGCTTGCACAAAAGATTGAAAAACTAGATTAAAGCGGTTTTGAGCTTCTGCGGGCGATAAGGGCGGAACAGCGGGGAGTTCACCTAATAATAGTTCTAGTTCGGGAATAACTTCACTTAATACCCGTCCATTGCGACCAATCGCATTGATTAAACGTTGTTGCCATTGTTGTAAATGTGTCGTTGATTCTGCAAGAATTTGCTGTGTAAATTGCTTAAATGCTTGAATTAAAGCAGAATATGGAACATTGCGTTGTAATTGGTCAAATTTTCCTGCACAAAAATAACCACGTTTTGCTGTAATTGGGCGATAAATTTCTTGTACCAGCGCAGTTTTACCAATCCCTGAATAACCTGCTATCAGTAAAAAAGCAGATGTCCCTTGGCTCACCGTGTTAAATGTTTGGCAAAGCAATTGCGTTTCATTTTCGCGTCCGTAAAGTTTTTGGGGCAGATGGAAATTACCAGAAATATCTTGTTGCGCTAACTCAAAATTTGTACTGGATAAATCTTGTAAATTGGCTAAACAAACCTGTAAATCATGTTTCACCCCATAAGCGGATTGATAACGATCTTCAGCATTTTTAGCAATGAGTTTCATCACAATATCAGACAAAATCAGCGGAATATCGGGATTCAGTTGATGTAGAGGAATGGGACGTTTTGCAATATGACCATGAATAATTTCTAGTAAATCATTAGAAGCAAATGGAACTTGTCCTGTTAGTAATTCATAAAATGTAATTCCTAAAGAATATAAATCCGTTCGATAGTCCAACACACGATTCATCCGCCCTGTTTGCTCAGGCGATAAATAGGGCAATGTGCCCTCTAACTGTTCAGGACTTTTGAGGGTAGGATTTTCACGGGGTAAACGGCTAGCAATACCAAAGTCGATGATTTTGAGCTGATTTGTTTCAGGATTCCAAACAATATTGGCGGGATTAATGTCTTTATGAATCACATGATCTGCATAAAGATGATCTAAGCTATCCGCAATTTTGATGGCTAAAGGTAAAAACTCAGCAACAGTGAGCCGTCGTTTTACCATGAGACGTTTGAGCGATTCGCCACCAAAGTCTTCTAACACAATGACGAGGGTATTCTGAATTTTCTCCAAGTCATAAGCTTTAATCACGCATTCCGCTTCTTCAAGACAACGTGTAATTTCGTACTCTTGGCGATAACGCATTAACTCTTCAGGCGAAGGGTAATCTTCTTTCAGCACTTTCAGGATAACTTTGAGATTATCCTTTTTTCGAGAACCACGATAGATAATAGAATTCGCACTTTCGTAGATTTGTGCTTGTATTTGATAATTAGGCAAATTCAACATAAAAACTTACTCCTCTTCATCTTATTATTATGTTAGTTGACAAAGCATTAACCTGAAGGTTTATCAGGTTTTTATGATTTTAGTCATTAATGGATTACATTGTTCTCAATCATTGTGAGCCTGATAATATCAAGAAATACTCATCAAATTATCGAAATAAAAGAATTAATAGTAACAGCTCAATGACTTAACACATCTTGAACCGTATAGTTACTTTCTTAATTTTTATGAGAACGATGACTGTTTTAAGCAAGAACTTAACCAAGCTATTGTCGGTAAGCTAGTTTTCTAAAGATGTTTGTTATTTTGAATAGTTAGCGAGATAGGGGGGAAATATGGTTTATTTTTACTGATTTATAAAATAGCTGTTAATTAATTATTTAATTTTAATTAAAAATTAAAAACAAGACCATATGACAAAATTCAATAAAAGTACAAGTTTTTCTGCTGAAAATTGGCAGATATTGCCCAGACTCAGATTAATTTAAGCACATTATTTAGTAAGATTCGAATTAAGTGCGTTTAAAAGTGATAAAGATAAAATGATAAAAAAAGCGTGTGATTATAAAAATCACACGCTTTATTATTACAACATAATGATAAATTTACTTATTCATTATTTAACAGCGCGGTTAGTAATTAAGTGATCAACCACGGTTGGATCTGCTAGGGTGGAAGTATCGCCTAAATTTTCTAATTCATTTGCGGCAATCTTCCGTAAAATACGGCGCATAATTTTGCCTGAACGGGTTTTCGGTAAGGAAGGTGCCCATTGAATCACGTCAGGAGAGGCAATAGGACCAATCTCTTCACGCACTAAACGGACTAAATCCTTTTTCAGCTCGTCGCTAGGCTCAATATCCGCCATTAAAGTCACATAAGCATAAATGCCTTGACCTTTAATATCATGAGGATAGCCAACAACTGCCGCTTCAGCAACGGCTTCATGTAACACTAACGCGCTTTCTACTTCAGCCGTCCCCATGCGGTGACCAGAGACGTTAATCACGTCGTCAACCCGACCAGTAATCCAGTAGTAACCATCCGCATCGCGGCGTGCGCCGTCGCCTGTGAAGTAAGTACCAGGATAGGTTTTAAAGTAGGTATCGATGAAGCGGTTATGATCACCGAATACCGTGCGCATTTGGCTTGGCCAAGGACGAGTAATGACTAAGTTACCTTCAACAGCCCCCTCTAACACTTCCCCTTCGTTAGAGACTAAAGCAGGGACTACGCCGAAGAATGGCAATGTTGCAGAGCCAGGTTTTAACTTAGTTGCACCTGGTAAGGGAGAAATTAAAATACCGCCTGTTTCTGTTTGCCACCATGTATCAACGATGGGGCAACGGTCTTCACCAATAACATGGTAGTACCATTCCCATGCTTCAGGGTTGATGGGTTCACCAACGCTACCAAGTAAGCGTAAGCTCTTACGGCTGGTTTTGGTCACTAATTCATTACCTTGACCCATTAACGCGCGAATGGCGGTTGGAGCGGTATAGAAAATATTGACTTGATGCTTATCAACGACTTGCCAGAAGCGACCCGCATCAGGATAGGTGGGAACGCCTTCAAACATCAGGGTGGTTGCGCCATTGGCTAAAGGACCATAGACAATGTAAGAATGCCCTGTAACCCAACCCACGTCAGCGGTACACCAATAAACATCACCTTCATGATAATCAAAGACATACTTGTGAGTCATGGCGGTGTAAAGCATATAACCGCCTGTGCTGTGCAATGCCCCTTTAGGCTTCCCTGTAGAACCAGAGGTATAGAGAATAAATAAAGGGTCTTCTGCGTCCATGTGTTCAGGTTCGCAGGTTGCGGAGACTTTTTCGACTTCTTCGTGATACCAAATATCGCGCCCAGCGACTAAGTCCATATGGCGACCTGTGTGGCGTACAATAATAACTTTACGCACATTAGGGCATTGAGCGACCGCTTTATCAACGTTGGTTTTTAAAGGAACAGGACGACCACCACGCAGACCTTCATCGGCTGTAATAACCACTTCACAACCAGAGTCTAACACGCGATCTTTTAAGGCTTCAGGAGAGAATCCCCCAAAAACGATGGAATGAACTGCCCCAATACGGGCGCAAGCCAACATTGCGACGGCGGCTTCAGGAATCATGGGTAAATAAATACAAACCCGATCGCCTTTTTTCACGCCTTGTGCTTTTAACACATTGGCTAAACGACAAACTTTTTCATGTAATTCACGATAGGTAATTTTTTTATCAGAAGCAGGATTATCGCCTTCCCAAATAATAGCTACTTGGTCGCCACGTTTTTCTAAATGACGGTCTAAGCAATTATAAGATACGTTTAACTTGCCCCCAACGAACCAGTTAATTTTCCCTTCGTGGTAATTCCAGTCTTGGACTTTATCCCATTTTTTAAACCAAGAGACAAACTTGTCTGCTTGTTCAGCCCAAAAATTGTCTGAATCATTCACAGAGCGTGCATACATTTCTTTGTATTGCTCGGCATTGATGTAGGCATTCGCAGCGGCTTGTGGTAACACATCATAGACCTTTTCAGACATGCTTACTCTCCTTTGTTGTGTGTTGCTCCACCCCTTGAGGGCAGGGTCGTTTAAGTGACTAGAAAATTTTAATTTTAAGCCCAGTTCAATCGTATTTATTCATTAAGCGTTATTGGCAATTCATCAATTTTCTGAGCTTTATTAGCACAGATAACCCATAAATCTATTTTAAAATCAAGGTTATCATATTAGTTCTGCACTAGGGACTACCATTTATCTTAAGCACTAGCGCATTGTAATCTGCTTTTTATAACGTCTCCTTAATATAAATAAATTTTAATGGTTTTCATAATATTTTTGATAGATGTAATGGCATTATTTATGGAAAATTTATTTTTCCAAATGCACTACAATAGTGCAACTATAAGATTTCTTCGCTTAAAGATACTTGGCTTCTGTTGGCTAATTATTTAATTTTTAAATAAATAATGCGAATTTTCAGAGCGGCATATTTATTGCGATATGCGCCATAATTCACTTTGGACATTGTGCATGATACAGGCAAAACTCGCGCAGACTATTTTTGAAAATCTTACCATTGCTGTTTTATGGTTTGACCAACAGTTCCGTTTGCAAGCAATCAATCCCGCAGCAGAAACTCTGCTCGAAATCAGTGCAAAACAAGCAAAAGGGCAATTGATTTCTGAATTATTTCCCGATATGAGCCTATCAGGGCGGTCTTTGCTGGAAGTGTTACAGAATCATCACACGGTTATCGAGCATGGGATACGACTACATCTCCCGCTTGCACGTCTCATCACCGTTGATTGCAGCATTACGCCCTTACAAGATGAACATGCAAAGACTTATTTTCTCATGGAATTAACCGCGATAGACCAACATTTGCGCATTGCCCGTGAAGAAAATTTATTACTACAACAACAAGCCGCTAGAAATATCGTGCGCGGGCTTGCCCACGAAATTAAAAACCCACTTGGGGGACTACGCGGTGCAGCGCAGCTCTTAGAACGCGAGCTCCCAGACCCACGATTAAAGGAATATACCACGATTATCATTGGCGAAGCGGACAGACTACAGAATTTAGTCAACCGTATGTTAGTGCCAAATACCGTCACGCACAAAAAATGGGCAAATATTCACCAAATCCTTTTACGGGTAAGTCAATTAATTGCCTCTGAAGCGGGAGAAGGCATCATTATCGAGCACGATTTTGACCCCAGCATTCCCGAAATCTGGGCAGATTCTGACCAATTAATTCAAGCAGTTTTAAATATCATGCGTAATGCTGTTCAAGCGATGAATGGCATCGGACAAATTACCCTACGCACGCGCATCAGCCGTCAAATGAATATCGGTAATAAACGCCATAAGTTAGTTGTTCGCCTTGAAATTATTGATAATGGGCCAGGTGTTCCAGAAGACATGATTGATCATATCTTTTACCCACTGGTAACAGGACACGCACAAGGGACAGGCTTAGGACTTTCAATTGCACAATCGCTGGTAAATCAACATGGTGGACTGATTGAATGCACCAGCAAACTGGGTGAAACGGTGTTTACCTTATGGTTGCCAATGGAATATGGAGAGAATGGGGTATGAAAAAAATCGTAGATGTTTGGGTGATTGATGATGATAAATCTATCCGTTGGGTGCTAGAAAAAGCCCTCACACAAGGCGGGTTTCAAGTCACATGCTATGACAGTGCAAACGGCATATTGGCAAAACTCAACCAGCAACAGCAACAACCACAAGTCATCATGACCGATATTCGAATGCCTGGTATGGATGGCTTTACCCTGCTTGAAAAGTTGCACGATTTATATCCACATATTCCTGTCATTATCATGACGGCTTATTCAGATTTAGAAAGTGCGGTTGCGGCTTATCAAGGCGGTGCGTTTGAATACCTGCCCAAACCTTTTGATGTTGACGATGCCGTCGAATTAGTTCGACGTGCCATGCAAAAAAGTGAAGAAAGCAATACCACCATAGAAGCAGACCCCAATGTCAAAGCCAGCGAAATCATCGGTTCAGCCCCTGCTATGCAAGAAGTTTTTCGCGCCATTGGTCGTCTTTCTCGCTCAAATATCACCGTATTAATTACAGGCGAATCAGGCACAGGTAAAGAACTGGTTGCCCGTGCTTTACACCGTCACAGCCCGCGTGCGGATAAACCCTTTATAGCCCTGAATACTGCCGCCATTCCCCGCGAATTACTCGAATCAGAATTGTTTGGACATGAACGCGGTGCTTTTACGGGAGCACTCACCCAACGGCGCGGACGCTTTGAACAAGCCGATATGGGCACACTTTTTTTAGACGAAATCGGCGATATGCCCGCAGAATTACAAACCCGTTTACTGCGTGTATTAGCTGATGGCACTTTTTTCCGCGTTGGTGGACACACCGCATTAAAAGTCGATGTTCGCATCATTGCTGCAACCCATCAAAATTTAGAACAACGGGTACAAGAATCCTCATTTCGAGAAGACTTATACCACCGTTTAAACGTCATTCGAATCCATTTACCGCCTTTACGCAAACGCCGTGAAGACATTCCCGCCCTGATGCGTCATTTTCTACTCTCAGCTGCCCGTGAATTGAGCGTTGAAGTCAAAAGCCTACACCCCACCACAGAACGCTATCTCACCCAATTAGATTGGAATGGAAATGTGCGCCAACTTGAAAACGCTTGCCGTTGGCTCACAGTGATGGCATCAGGGCAAGAAATTCTCCTCGATGATTTACCGCCCGAACTCCGTTTGCCTGTCGTCCCTGCCTCCGAACATCTTGGTTGGGAAGAAGGATTAAGCCAATGGGTAGAACAACGCCTTGCATTGGGTGAAGAAAGTTTATTAGATGATGCACTCCCCCGTTTTGAACGGGTCATGATTAATATGGCATTAAAACAAACAGGGGGGAAACGCCAAGAAGCAGCCAAATTACTCGGCTGGGGACGCAATACTTTAACGCGGAAAATTAAAGAATTAGGCATGGGAGATGACACAGAATAAAGTACAGTAAACATACGCTTACGAGAACACCGCTGTAAATCGTATTATCCACGTGCATAGGCTGGGAATAAAAGCGTAAAGTTTGATTGTCTGAATCAGGATTTTCAGGATTAGCAGAATTAACAGGATTAAAACCCTAGAACAAAAAAACAATGTGAATGAATCTTTTAAATTCTGCTTAATCCTGATTAAGCTGACAAAAGCCTTAATATTCCGCTTGCCACGTCGCTATCCGTTGCTTAATCACCTGTTCTAAATCGGGCAAATTTTTTACAACCGTTGTCCGCTCAAACTCACATAAACGCTCTGTATTCTCTAAATCAATTTTACGCGGATACACTTTAACAATGCGGTCAGGCGCGGGCGTTTCCATCACAGGCTCAGTATCACAAGCAAAAACAATAGAAGGAATCAAACATTTACCCGCTTGCGCAAAAATATTCGTTACTAAGGTGTCAGAAATACCAACGACACATTTAGCCACCGTGTTAGAAGTCGCGGGGGCAATCACTAAAGTGTGATAATCGCCACGATAAAACAGCCCCACAGGCGGCGCGCTCGCTGCCGTATCACGGAAAACTCGCACGCCCTGCTGTTCTTGCCACGCTTGAATATGATGTTCTAACTCATAAATGCGGAACACTTCATAAGCGGCTTTACTGAAGAAAAAATCGACATCTTGTAATTGATTCGCAAGGGTCAAGCATTCGGTTAAATAATGCCCTGAGCCTGTAAATGCCCAAGCGACTCGTGGTTTTTCAGGTTTGATTGACATGGCTTAATAAATCAATAATCGCGTGCGCAGCCTGTTCACTGGCGTTGCATCGCAGTTGTTGGTGGATTTGTAAATAACGTTTTTGTAGCGCATAAACCTGCTCAGGATGTTTAAGCCAGTCCTGTATCGCATGAGCCAGATTAGCAGGTGTTACCGCATACTGTAAGAATTCAGGGACTAACGCCTCATCCGCCAATAAATTCGCCATCGCAAAATAAGGCACTTTGACCAAAGGCTTAAATAAATAATAAGTGAGCCATGCGACTTTATACGCAACGACCATCGGACGCTTACTTAATAAAGCCTCTAACGTCGCTGTGCCTGACGCGGTTAGCACAACATCAGCGGCAGCCATCGCAAGGCGAGCTTGTCCGTCCAAAAGCGTGACGGGTAAGGCGGGAGAAAATTGCGCAAGTTGTTGTTCAACCAAGGGACGCAAATGCGCGTTTGCAACAGGGATAATAAACTGTAAATGCGGATTTTGTTGCAATAATAATTGTGCTGTTTCACAAAAAATAGAGCCAAGTTTTTGCACTTCGCCGTAACGACTGCCAAATAATAATGCGATATAAGCTGAGGCTTTAGGGAGTTTTAATTGCTCGCGGGCGTGTGCTTGGTCAACGGTCAACGGCATTTCATCAGCTAAAGGATGCCCAACAAAACGCACATTGACGGGATAGTTTTTATAAAAATCAACTTCAAAGGGGAAAATGGATAAAACGAGGTCGCAGGAACGAATGACTTTTTTAACCCGATAGCGTCGCCACGCCCACACGGTGGGGCTAACATAGTGAACGGTTGGAATATTTGCTTGTTTTAGTTCGTATTCTAAGCGTAAATTAAAATCGGGTGCATCGATACCGATAAACACATCAGGCGGGTTTTGTCGCCATCTATCGCGCAATTGGTTGTAACAATGCTTAATACTTCGATACTGTTTTAAGACTTCGACTAAATCCATGACGGATAGGGTTTCGAGCGGGAAAAGTCCTTGCAAGCCTTCGGCTAACATTTGCGCCCCGCCAATGCCTTCAAATTGTGCATTGGGATAATGAGCGCGTAAGGCTTTGATTAAGCTCGCGCCTAAGATGTCCCCTGACATTTCCCCCGCAACGATGGCAATTCGCATAGTTTTCCCCTACCCGCATATAGTGAGGGCGTGAATGTAGCATTTTTGCGAGGCGTGGGACAATGATATTGATAAATACTTAGATATGGTAGTGATAGACAAGAAAGGATATGTCTATGTTCAAAAAACTACAAACTGAGCCTAAAGATAGGCGTATCCTTTTTGTTTAGCACTACTCTTAAATTAAACTTAGCGTTATTTCGCTTTATTGGATGTTTTCCGATTTGAAACTACTATATAGGATTCAAAACTGTACATATTATTTTGAGGACTATCATTGAGAGTAAAAATAGTAATTGGTATTTTACCCATATCTTCATTAGATGGAGTATATTCAACAATATACGGAGACTCTCCCATTATAGGAATTAGGGTGCTACCAATTCGGAATATAGCTCCTTTTTGGGGTATCCCTCCTTGAATATCAAAGCGAAGTGTTATTTTCTCATCAGGTTTGACAACAGTTCCTTCTATTGGTTCAAATGTACCCGTAACAAGACTTGTTGGCTGAGTAGTGTATGTTGATGTTGTAACAACAGCATACGCTGGTGTAATAAGTGAAATAGACTTCAAAAAATCAAAAATTAATTCGGGAAAGTAAAATGCGTTTACATTATTTTGTGAAACAGTACAACGTTCTTTATCTAACTCAAAGTTTTTATTGCTATAGTTTTCTAAGTTAGCCTTAGGTAATCCTTGAGCAAATACCTGAGAAGTAGTTGGTGTATTTAAGAGTTTCTTAACTTGCATCCAAACTTCTGTAGATTTAGTTTCTTGTGTATGAGTGACAAGATTTTGTAATATAGTTATATTATCTCCAGTAAGTCCACCTTGTTGGCTTGAAACAGGCACAGTCGAATCGTGTGCTTCGCCACGAAACAATTCATTTATAGTATCAACAGGAGCAGTAGAGTTATAAGGATTATCTTTTCTATTATCACCAATGGCTGTTATATTAAATGCCTGAATTAAATATTCATTCACAAATCGCAATTGACTAACTGCATCAAAAATAAAATCAATCTCATTGAGCTTTTCTGAATCTGTAGTTTCAATGGGAATAGGAATAAGAATAAAAACAGGAGTAGGAACAAGAACAGGAACAGAATAATAAAAAATAGGAACAAAAATAAAATGTATAGGTAAAGGAGTAATTCCTGCAATAGTGTGAGCATAAACATCGCTGGCTCCTAAATGTTGCAAGGCTGTACTTCCTGTTTGCAGATCATAAACTGCTGGGCCAATAGGATGCCCCAACCCTTTAAAAAAGGCTTCTAATGTCATATCTTCACAAAGACCAAATGTCATTACTTTAGGCTCTTTTTTTGTAGGAACTTTACCAAAACAAACTTGTTTAGTATGACATTTATTATGAACTAATAAGTCAGCTACTCGAGTACCACTATGAGGTGTTCCAACAGTAATTAGTCTAGCAAAATCCCCCTTCATATAATTATCTAAACGTTGATATTCATACTGATTTTTTTTATATTTAATCAATGAACGAGCAACAAGCCCTCCCATACTATGGGCAACTATATTGACTTGGCTAGTAGCGATTCCTGCATCTCTCTGTTTTTTTAGCTCTTGCTCAATCCCTTTTTTTAGTTCTGGCGGCCCAACAGGATTATTTTCAGGATCAAATGTTTCGGCACCTGGATATTCACCGGGAACTATGCTTGGACTATACCCAACAGATATTGCTGGATAGCCACTTTTGCTTAACTCCGATGCCAAACCATCCCATGCATGGCTATTACTCCATAAACCATGTAGCAGTATTACTGGCTGTTTATAAAGGGTTATACTTGTTTCAGTTGTAGTTTGTTGGTCTTGAATTACTTTATATTGAAATGTAGCCTTGGACTGATCTTGAGGAAAAGTATTAGGAGCTTCATAAATTGCAAAAACACATTTCCCACCATCACCCGTATCTTCAGGCTCTATCTTCAAAGTTTTGCAACTACTAGTTGTCAAATCTCGCGTTTTTAACACTCCTAATTTACAATCAGAATCATTATTTTTAATACTAAATTCAACTGGTTTGTCTGTTCTCAATCGTAAAAGCAACTTAGAAATACCATCAGTTACAATGCCAGTACGTTCAACAATCATTGAGGTATTAAGTTCTCGTGGTGATTTTGGAACAACTATATTATCTTTGTTTTTAGTCAATAAAGAAGTTCCTTTACACTCTGATTTATCTTCACATGCTAAATCTATTATTTCCAATGTTTGTGGTGCTAGAGTCACCTCTTTTGTTGCAGTTGAAGAGGTTTGCCCGTCTACAACCAGACTAATTTTATATGTTCCTGGTTTTTTGAATGATACTTCAGTGTTTTTTCCTTGTACTTTTTGACCATCAGATATAATCCACTCAAATCTGCTTCCATTTGTTTGAGCATCAAGTGCCACTGTTAAGCTTTTACAAGGTATTATTCTATATTTAAAATATATCATTTTTTGAGGAACAATTCCCAAATAACATGCAGGACTTGAAGTTTGTACAACCCCCATACGTTGCATAGCATCTGAGTCTTTAGCCACTTGAAAGACATCAATACCTATGCCCTTATAGTCCTCATCACTTCGCATTGCATACCAACCATATTTTTCACAACTTGATAAAAATTGTTTAAGGTGTTCTGCTCTATTTTCTACTGCCTCATTGGAAGCACACATTATATTCCAATGGCACAATGCATCATTCTCATTTAAAAAATTGCAACGATCTTTTTTACACCACTCAACTCCCTTTATATAACTATTTTGAGAGTCAGCAAAAACATAATTACTAATACAACAAAAAAATATAATTAGTAGGTCGTAACGACGAAAATACAAAGTTAATTCCATCTTTAATACTCCTAGCTTTACTAAAAATAATTAAACGTTAATTTAGATTCTAAGTTATATAGTGTATAACTTTGTTAAGTTAAATTTTAAGCAGTTCTATATATAGAACACTTAAATTATTAGAAATATTTTATATGCATTTAATTGAAAAAACGATAATGTTCTATAAAATCCTAATCCTATTTTCTAAAAATATATCTTATCGTGCCATTTTCCCGACTTCTTTCTTTATTTCGTCCTAAACAACCTGAACCCGCGCCTGTTGTGCCCTTAGTCGATAAACCGACCGCGATTGATTTAAAACGTTGGGCAAGCAGTGAATGGATTGAATATCAAGCATGGCTATTTCACTACAGTTTTTTAAGTTTAGAAGAGTGGCAACAACAGCGTGATGAATCCTGTACGTGGGAAAATCCGCTTAAAATTAGCCTTGTAACCCCTGTTTATAATACCCCACCTGACTTTCTCCGCGAATGTATTTATTCTGTGCAAACACAGAGTTATCCGTATTGGGAATTGTGTTTAGTCGATGATGGCAGTTCAAGTGCAGACAGTTTACATTGTTTACAAGCCTTAACAGAACACGATACGCGGATTAAAGTCCATTACGCCCCACAAAATTTAGGCATTTGTCCCGCGACGAATCAAGCGATTGCGATGGCTACGGGCGATTATGTCGCGTTTTTAGACCATGATGACCGCCTCGCACCCGACGCGCTTTATTGGGTGGCAAAAACCCTGCGAGAGATGCCAGAAACCGATATTGTTTACACCGACCGCGATATGATTTCGCCGACTGGGTTTCGCTTTATGCATCTGTTTAAGCCTCAGTGGTCGCCAGAAACGTTATTGTCAGGAAATTATTTATTTCATTTAATGGTTTATCGTCGTACTTTATTAAATGAATTAGGCGGGGTACGTCCTGAATTTGAAGGCTCGCAAGATTATGATTTGATTTTACGAGCGCGGGATAAAGGCGTTAAAGTACAGCATATTGCGCGGGTTTTATATCATTGGCGACAACATCAACATTCTGTTGCGTTAGCACATAATGCGAAAGAGTATGCTTATCAAGCGGGTATTCGTGCGTTACAAGAATCTTTAGCACGTCAACAAGTTGTAAATGCACAAGTAACGGAAAATAAAGCCTTATGGCGTGGGAATTATCAAATTACATTCGCGCCCGTCCCTGCCGAGCATTATCAGATTTTAACGTTACCTGTCGATGTAGATTATGTAAACTGTCTGAATCAAGCAGTAGAAAACGCGCCGACGGAAGTGGCTTATTTTGTGATTCTTGCCGACGATTTACAGCCTTTAGACGACACAGCGATTCAAGCCTTATTGGGTTGGTTGCAACTGTCTGCCGTTGGCATGGTAACGGGAAAAGTATTAAATGGTGAAAAGCAGATTTTGCACGCGGGTTGGGTACAGCGTCCGAATGGTTTACCGCTTGCTTTGTATCAGCATCATCCTGAAACTGCACCGAATTATATGGCAATGACGGCTATCGCGCATAATGTCAGCATTCCGCATCCATTTTGCTGTGCGATAAAGCGTGAAACAGTCCGCGCATTAACAGGCTTAACGATGGATTATCACAGTCCTTATGCCTTGTTTGATTTTGCATTGCGGGCATTGCAAGCGGGTTGGCGCACGGTTTATACGCCTTTTGCCCGCTTTCAGTCAGTAGAATACTGGCAAGAACCTTGCGATTGGTCAGCAACAGACCGTCAACAATTTTGTGAACAGTGGGCAACGTGGTTGCAACAAGGCGACCCATATTACAATCCTTTTTTAACCACTGATTTAGTGGACATGGGTTTAACGATGTATTGGCAACTGGCTCAACCTGCGGGCTGGGCAGTGGAAATGCTTGCCCCTAAGACTTTAGTACCTGAACACACATGAAATTAACCATACCTCCTTTATTGAAACGTAGCGCGACAGCACAAAAAGCCGATATTTGCTTGATTGTACGCGGTAATGCTTTATTCCATGCAGAAAAACAAGATTTAATTGCGCAAGATGATGAGTCTTTACTAAAACTCACCGCGACTGAAATTGCTGAAGCGGCTCGCCGTTTATTGCCGAATACTGACCAACAAGCCCGTATTGCGTTGGCGTTACCGAATGATGAATTTGTGGCGACCAGTTTAAATTTACCCACTATCGCGCCCGCTAATTTAAAAAATGCGGTGCATTTGCAATTGCCAACTTTATTACCCGGTGTTGCAGACCCGTTGTTACTTGCGGTGCAACCACAAAATCATACAGGCGCAACCGTCGCGCTTTGGCTTTCAGCACGGCGAGCGGATGAATTATTTACCGAGTTTGAAAAACAAGGCTTATTCCTCGCAACTATTTTTCCTCGTATTCTTATCATGTTACCTAGTCCAGCAGATAAGGCGGGTTATTTAATTGATGAAGATGATAATACCGTCACTGCCATTGAATGGTCAGGCAGTGCCATTCGTCGCTGGTTACATGTGTTAAAAGCGGATTGTGCAGATGAGGAATTTAATAAGCAGTTTCAGACGAATTTAGCTGCGTTTAATCAGGATAATGCGTTGTATAAAGGGAATACGGAAGCATGGGACAGCTTGCCGATGCCTATTTCAGCCGTTTATGGGTATGGTTTTTTACCGACAGGTACTCAAAAACATACCCAACAATTGCAACAACGGAAAAAACGCCGACAATTAGCCGTTATGGCGGGGGTTATCGTCGGGCTTGGTATCTTAAGTTTGGGTTATGCTATCCATCGTGAATTACGTTTAGAACGCAAACTTGCAGAGGTAAAAAGTCGTACTGTTGACGTGACACAATTACGCAATGAAGTGGTTGAAATAGAAGATTATCTCGCGTCTGTGAAAAACTTTCCACAGCAACATATTACTGATTTAATGAATAAATTAAATGAGTTAATTCCAAAAAATAGTTGGATAACGGGGTTAAAAATAGAAACAGGGGTTGCGGAATTAGAAGGCTATAGCCCTAATCCGCCTGCTTTGTTGGAAATTTTAACGAATAATCCTGCTTTTACTGAGGTTGCTTTTATTCGTCCAACTCAGAAAGAAGCCGATAAAATGGAAGAGCGTTTTGGAATTCGTTTTAAACTAGTCGGCGTTGATTTTCCGACTTATTTGGCAGAGCATTTCAAGGTTGAACAATAATCAACCTGAGTTCTGTGAGAATTTACCCATTAAACAGGGCGTTCAGGCGTAAAATCGCTTTAGCTATTTTAATCAGGATTCACCAGACAAGATTACAACATTGTCTGAATCAGAATTTTCAGAATTAACAGAATTAGCGGAATTTAAAACCCTTAAACCAAAAAGTAAGATGAATCATGCTTTTTAATTCTGAAAATTCTGTGAATTCTGATTCAGACAAAAAAGACTTGCTAGGTTTTGAAAGCCTAGCAAGTCTCTGTTTTATTTTATAAAACCTGCCGAACTCAGATTAATTTATTCATCGGCATACATTTGTTGAATCACGGCTTGATATTTTGCTGTAATCACGTGGCGTTTTAATTTAAATAAATTGGTTAATTCATCACCGACTTCAAAGGGTTTATCCAATACATACACATCTTGAATGACTTCAAAGGGTTTAAAGCCTTGTTTCGTAGAAATTAAGGTTTTCACCGCTTGTACTAAATGCTCACGGACAGCAGGTTGTTGACTTAATTCCGCTACGTTTTCCGCCGTAATGCCTAATTTCTTAAATCCTTCTAAAGCAGGCACTAACAAGACCCCAATTGTTTTTTTATCTTGCCCCACTAACATGCATTGTTCAATCAAATCTGATTGACATAAACGGGTTTCTATCGGCACAGGTTCTACATTTTCTCCACCTAACAATACAATTGTATCTTTTGAACGTCCTGTGATTTTCAAACTATTGTTAAAGGTAAAAATCCCTAAATCCCCCGTATTGAGCCATCCATCTTCTTTAAACGCTTTGGCAGTTGCTTCATCATTTTTATAATATGAATGCATGACTTGCTCACCTTTTACGTGGATTTCGCCTTGCAAGCCACGCCCTTCGCCTTTTTTGGCAGGATTGGGGTATAACACTTCGTTGGTATTAATATCGACAATGCGAATGGTTGTAATGGGGAATAAAACCCCGACAGTGCCAATAACCCGTTGTCCAAAGGTGCGCACTGATAGCACCATGCCTTCTGTTAAGCCATAGCCTTCTAAAATCGGAATGCCGATAAAATTGAAAAACTCATCGATATGACGCGGTAACGCGCCACCGCCTGACACTGTTCCGCGAAAACATCCCCCCGTCACGGCGCGTAATTTACTGAGCACAATGGTATCTAATAGTTTGTATGGTAGGAAAAAGATAGCTAATCGTCCTAGATTTAAAACGGTTAGCCCTGCCGATTCGGCGGCACTTCTACCCGTGATGTCTAGTTGATTGCCTTTTAAAAAATCTTGTGCCAGATGAAATTGACGAGCGCAGGCATAAGCTAGATTAAACAAGGTTTTCCGTATAGGGCTGGCATTTTTTAGTGTGGCTAAAATACGTTGGTAAATGCTTTCCCATAAACGGGGGGCAGATGCCATTAATGTTGGGCGAACGGTTTTTAAATCTTCTGCTAATTGGCGAACATTGGTGTAATACGTTGGCGCACCGTAATAAACGGCAACCATTTCAATCACTCGCTCAAAAATATGCCAAACGGGCAGAATGGATAAAAAACGGTCTTCTGGCACAACTTGAATCGGCAAGTCTTGCACGCTGGCAATCTGTGCAATCATATTAGAATGAGGCAACATCACGCCTTTCGGTGTGCCCGTTGTTCCAGAGGTATAGATTAAAGTAAATAAATCACTGGGCAAAATCCCCGCAACACGCTCCTCTACTTGTCTATCCCCTTGTGCACGGCGTTGTTTGCCTAATTCCATCAGGGTATATAAGGATTGTACACGCGGGTCTGAACCTTCTGTATAGCCCTGATTATCCATTAAAATAATGATTTTGATTAATGGTAACTCAACGGCTTGCACTTTTTTCAGCAGGGCGACATCCTCCACAAATACGACGCTGACTTCTGCATGTTGCAGAATGTAAGCAATATCCGCTTGTGAAACATCGCTCCCACGCGGTACATCCGCCGCCCCGCACAATTGCACAGCACAATCCGCATAAATCCATTCGATACGATTATCCGCTAATAAACCCACATGGCTACGTGCTTCTACCCCCACGCTAATTAAGCCTGTTGCGAGATTTAATCCTGATTCGTATAAATCTTGAAAACTGACGGGTGTCCATTCCTTATTTTTTTTATACACAAATGCGGGGCGGTTTCCATAAGTTTGCGCAGTGATGCGATATAAATCAGCAAGATGAGAAGCATTTAAACGTGGCATGATATTTTTTTTAAGTAATGAATGGAGAATATGCTTAAGCGTAATGAAGATTTGCGCAGATGTGTATAGGGAAAACAGCGGGGTTGATTGCTAAAGCGTTATTTTTACAAAATTAAGATAGTCTTTGACGCGCATAAGAGGGTTCTCAAAAAAGCGGGATTTATTAACTTTTAACATAAAGCCAACTCATTCCGCTTTTATTAAAACAACCCAACAGAATAAAACTAATTGATTTTTAACTCTTCCAACTCAATCGCCTGCACAATATGACGCTTATTAATGATGTGCGCTTTATCCTCATAATCCATTAAGACGATAAAGTCTTTTGCGTTATTCAACACATCAGATAATCGAGAATTACGCTCGATTAACAAAGTCCCTTTTAATAAATTCCCATCAGGGATTTGAATAATGACATGAATTGTTCTACGTGTTAATGTATCCATAATCTCCATTCTCTACAATGCGATACATTCATATCGCATGTTAATACGGTTACTGTGCTACACGCTTTTATACAACAATCAAGCCAATCGCTTGCTGTAAGCGTTTTAATGTTCTTTCTTGTCCAATTAATGCCAGCGTAATGTCTATCGATGGGGAAACCGTGCCCCCCGTCACAGCGACCCGCAACGGTTGCGCTACCTTACCCATTTTTAAGCCTAACTGCTCACTAACTGCATGAATCACCGCATGAATAGGCTCTGCCTGCCATGTTGTCAATGTCGCAAACTGCTCACATAATGTGCTTAACGTCGTTTTTGTATCCGCTGTTAAATGTTTTTGAACGGCAGTCGTATCATAATCAACAAGTTCTACATAAAACATCCGACTACTTTCCGCCATTTCCCGCAACGTTTTTGCCCGCTCGGCTAAAGCCGTAACAACACGCGGTAACGCAACACCATTATTCGCATCAATACCTAATAATTGAAATTGATAAGCCAAATGTTCAGCAATTCTTTCAGGATTCCCCGTTTTAATATAATGCTGGTTTAACCATAACAACTTATCTGTGTTAAACGCAGATGGCGCGCTATTAACATTCTCGATTTTAAACAATTGCAGCATGTCCTCAATTGAGAATATTTCCTGATCCCCATTTGCCCAACCTAACCGAATGAGATAATTCAATAAAGCCTCAGGTAAAAAACCATCCTCTTTATAATTCATCACACTAACCGCGCCATGACGTTTCGACAAACGTTGCCCGTCATTACCTAAAATCATCGGCACATGCGCATATTTCGGAATTTGCGCCCCTAATGCCTGTAAAATATTAATTTGTCTTGGTGTATTATTCACATGGTCATCACCACGAATCACATGAGTGATACCCATATCCCAATCATCCACCACCACACAGAAGTTATAAGTTGGCGTACCATCAGCGCGAGCAATGATTAAATCATCTAACTCCTCATTGCTGACACTAATTTGTCCCTTAATCATATCGTCAAAAACCACATTGCCCGATAACGGATTTTTAAAACGGACAACGGGTTGCACATCGGCGGGCGGTGTTTCCTGACGGTCGCGCCAATAACCGTTATAACGCGGTTTTTCCTTACGCGCCATTTGCTCGGCACGCATTTGCTCGACTTCCTCTTTTGAACAATAACAATAATAGGCTTTACCCTCGTCTAACAACTGCTGAATTACCTGTTTATAACGGTCAAAACGCTGGGTTTGGCGGGGGACATCGCCATCATGATTTAAACCACACCACGCCATCCCCTCTAAAATCACCTGTACGGCTTCCTCCGTTGAGCGTTCGCGGTCAGTATCTTCAATGCGCAGAATGAACTCACCTTGATGCTGACGTGCATAAAGCCAAGAATACAAAGCGGTACGAACACCGCCAACGTGTAAATAACCTGTCGGACTAGGGGCAAAACGGGTGCGAACTGTCATAATTGAGCTTCTTTTTTTAAGGAATATTTTTAGAGTGAAAAAGTCGGTATTTATTATAAGGTGAAAATAAGAGATACAAATGAGGTTTTTATAGTCTATTTGGATTAACAAGGGCTTATTGTAGAGAATAAGCACAGAATAAGGTGAAATTTAAAAGCAGAGGGGAATGACTCAAACAATTGTGTTAATCGTTGGTGTACAACAGCATGAAAAAAAGGAATTAAAAAATTTAAATGCGACTATTTCAGAAATTTGCAATTTATGCAAAATTGCGTGAAATCCATCAAGCAAGGAAAAACACAACAATACTTTTTGGGGAAAGTTAGGCGGTTGGTTGAAAAAGTGAAAGTGGCGTTTGTATGGAAATAATTTCTTCTTTTTGTTTTTCCTGCTCAATAATTGTTTGTATCTCGCTAACTGTTCGCAAAGTATGAAAAAGTTGTTTAGGTGCAAAATAAAGTAACACTTTTTTCTGTTGTGTTAATAATGTAACGATATTGTTAAAAGCACCTTGGCTTTTTCCATCCCAAATAACAAAACCATAATCGGCTATGTCTGCCATTGCTTTATCTTTCTGTGTATAAAAAGCGCGTCCCGATAATTTAGGGTCAACGATAACGTGCTCAACTTCCCAATTGCCGATATTATTTCGACAAACATGCCCCGCACAAAATACTTTTACAGACGTATAGTGTTGACTGTATAAGTAATGTTGCACTGCCTTATCTGCACCATTTGCATCGCCCACAACAATATTAAATTGCAACATAATTAAATTTTGTAATCGTGCAGAAACTGGTGAAGTTAAACGACTCAGGTTTCTTGAGCCTGAAATAAAGACCGTGCTCATGTTTTACTCCGCGTCTTAGTCATGGTTAAAACAAAAACGTTTTTTACTTTAGCTTGTTTATAAAGAATATCTGTTGCAATCCGCAAAGTCGAACCAGAACGATATAAATCATCTAGCAATAAAACATTTTTATCTGAAAGCATAACATCTTGATGTAAAAATAAACTTTTATACAAAAGTGTTTCTCTTTCAATAGGGTTTTCTATATTTTTTAATTCTTGTTCGATGGGATGCTTATTTAAAACAGGTTGAAGAGGAACATTGATTTTTTTGCTTAACGCTTTTGCGATTTCATAAACAGGTTGAATTTCTCTCTGCTTACTGGGGGGGATAGGAATAATAGCATCTAATGTGTTTAATCCTTTATAAATATTAAGTAGTTCAATGATTTTATCAATAACAGCTAAATTGTTCTGATATTTAAGTTGGTAAATCAACTCTCCCATTTCGGTACGAGTCGTATCCCATTGTTCATGTCCACGCTCATCACATCCCATATAAATACTACTTAATGTATGCACATCATAAGCAAAACCTTTTTTCCAATTTCCTTTTAATTCAATGCTCATTATCAACACCAAACTTAAATTAAACGTTATTTATAAAAATGAATTAATATTAACTTGAGTTTTGCAAGTTTCTTTTAAAAAAGACAACAGCTTGTCTGAATCAGGATTCACAGAATTAGCAGGATTAAAAAGCGTGATTCACCTGACTTTTGGGTTTGAGGATTTTAAATTCTGCTAATTCTGAAAACTCTGTGAATTCTGATTTAGACAAAAAAAGGACGGCAGAGCCGTCCTCTAAAACTTACTGATTGGGATTTCTAAAATTACGCACTTTTGCTAAGTTGTATCAGCATTTGATTTAAGCGACTAATAAAACTGGCAGGGTCTTCTAACTGTCCACCTTCGCTGAGTAAGGCTTGATCAAATAAAATCAGTGCCCAATCACTAAAGCGATTTTCGTCTTGTTCTTGTTCCATCGCTAAAATTAGCGGATGGCTAGGGTTAATTTCAATAATGGGCTGGCTGTTGTTGATGCTTTGCCCTGCTGCTTTGAGTAAGCGTTCTAAGCTCGCATCCATACCGTTTTCATCTGCCACTAAGCAAGCGGGCGAAGTGGTTAAACGGTAGGTTGTGCGCACTTCTTTAACTTTGTTACCCAATACTTTTTGAATCCGTTCTAATAAGGGTTTCTTTTCGGTATTGGCTTTTTCAACTTGTTCCTTTTCGGCTTGGTCTTCTAAAGAGCCTAAATCTAATGAGCCTTTTGTCACTGATTGTAGTTGTTTACCTTCAAACTCAGTGAGGTGCATCACTAGCCATTCATCTATCGGCTCTGACAGTAAAACAACTTCAATGCCTTTTTTGCGGAAAATTTCCAAGTGGGGGCTATTTTTCGCGGCGGCAAAAGTTTCGGCAGTGATGTAGTAAATCTTTTCTTGCCCTTCTTTCATTCGTCCAATGTAATCATCTAGGGAGATTGCAGGGACGTTGTTGTCGTCGTGAGTGGTTGAGAAGCGGAGAAGTTTGGCGACTTTTTCGCGGTTGCTGTGGTCGTCGACAATGCCTTCTTTTAATACTTTGCCGAATTCACGCCAGAAGGTAGCATATTTTTCGGGTTCGTTTTTCGCTAATCCTTCTAACGCACTGAGAATTTTTTTCACCGTGCCTGAGCGGATGGATTCAATTTGTTTGTTTTGTTGCAGAATTTCGCGGGAGACGTTGAGCGGTAAATCGCTGCTGTCCACAACCCCACGGACGAAACGCAGATAAGGTGGAAGCAGTTGTTCACTGTCATCCATGATGAAGATACGGCGAACGTAGAGCTTCATGCCTTTACGGGTGTTTCTATCCCACAGGTCAAACGGCGCACGACTGGGAACGAAGGCGAGTAAATTGTATTCCAGTGTGCCTTCTACTTTGTTATGGATGGTTAATAAGGGCGGTTCGAAATCGTGGGCAACGTGTTTGTAGAATTCGTTGTATTCTTCTTCAGTAACTTCGGATTTATTACGTACCCAAAGCGCGGTCGCGCTGTTGATGATTTCTTCTTTAATGACTTTTTGATTTTCGTCGTTTTCGTCCACGCTAACGCTGGGCATGACGATGGGTAACGTAATGTGGTCGGAGTATTTTTTGATAATACTTTTTATGCGATATTCTTGTAAAAATTCGTCTTCGTCAGCGCGTAAATGTAGGATGATTTCCGTACCGCGTTGAGCTTTATCAACAGTTTCGATGGTATATTCGCCATCGCCTGCGGATTCCCAACGAACGCCGTGTTCGGCGGTAAGCCCTGCGCGACGGGTTGTCAGGGTAACTTTATCCGCGATGATAAAGGAGGAGTAGAAACCAACGCCAAATTGTCCAATCAGTTGGGCATCTTTGGCTTGGTCGCCTGTTAAGGATTTGAAGAATTGACGTGTCCCTGATTTGGCAATCGTTCCAATGTTTTCAATCACTTCTTCACGTGACATGCCGATACCATTATCGCGGATGGTTATGGTTTTCGCGTCTTGATTGAGTTCTACCCAGATTTTTAGTTGACTGTCGCCTTCATACAGTCCGTCATCAGAGAGGGCTTCGAAGCGGAGTTTATCGGCTGCGTCGGAAGCGTTAGAAATCAGTTCGCGTAAAAAGATTTCTTTGTTGCTGTATAAGGCGTGAATCATTAGGTCTAGCAGTTGTTTAACTTCTGCTTGGAATCCAAGTGTTTCTTTATGGTTATCGACCACCATTGCATTATTCTCCTTGTTGTTTTGAAGTGGTGTCGATGTAGGGGTGTCGTTGTGGATTTCAAGAAAATTTACTGTTTTGCTGTTTTATTGGGTTGAATGGCTGTATTTGTTTTCTTTTCTTTCATTTTCTTACTTAAGTATTGTTTATGGTGATGTCATTGGAATTATTGGAATATCCTGCCTGTCCTTTGTGTGGGCTTAATCAGCCTAAGCCTGAAAGTCCTTATCAGTTTTCACCGTATCAGGTGGTCGAATGTGGGGGCTGTGGCTTATGGTATTTGTCGCCCCGCTTGAAGGAGGCGGAAATTTTAAAAATTTATGCAAATTCTGATTATTTTAAAGGTGGTGGCGCACATGGGTATGCACAGACGCAGGGGTCTTATTTGGAGCAGGCGACGGGTTTGCGTTTAACCTTTCGGCAGTTGTTGAAAAAAATCAGGCAACAGGGCTTATTAGGCGAGGATTTGTTAGAAATTGGTTGTGGTTATGGGTTTTTATTGGCTGAGGCAAAACCATTTTGTCAGCGGTTGAGCGCGACGGATTTTGATGCGGAGGCGGTTGCGCGGGTGCGTGAAACGGGAGTAACGGTGTATTTAGGCGGTGTCGATGCCCTGCCTGAAGGTCAACAGTTTGATACGGTAATTTCTACAGGTGTTATCGAGCATATTTACAACCCACATGAATTTTTACAGCGGTTAAAACCACATTTAAAGCCTAATGCGTGGGTAATTCTTGCCGCACCCCCGATGAATAGTTTTTGGTTGAAATTGCAGGGGAAAAATTGGGCTTCGTTTAAAATTCCTGAACATGTGGTGTATTACGATAAAAATACGTTAAAACAGCTATTTGTTATGAATGGTGCGGTTGAAACACGTTATATTCCTTATTCGCAGGCTTATCCTTTAGGCATGATTGCGGAAAAATTGGGGGTTGTTGTACCGCGTTGGGTGCAAGGATGGAATATTTGGCTACCTGCAACGATGTTTGCAATGGCGGGGCGGTTTACGACATAACATTGATGGTTATTAGTGTTGGCTTTCGTTTTTCTTTTTTAGACTTATTCGCTTTAGTGTGAGTTCAAACGATGACTTTAAGTATTCGCAGTAAAGTTTTATTGTTATCATTGAGTTTATTATCAGTCCCTTATGTAGGATATGAATATGTGCGTGAAATGGAAATTTATTTGCGCGAAAATTTGGAAACCTCTTTAAAAGATAGCGCGAAAGCCATTGCCAGCGTTTTAAATGATAAACCTGATTTATTTAATCGTACTTTATTAGATACTGTTCAAGCAGACCCCTTTATTAAACTGCCTGAATATTCCTTGCGTAATTCTATCCAATTAGATGGCAATATTGATGATTGGCGAGAAGTCATTGATTATATAAAAGAGTATGACGATAACTATTTATTATACAGTCACAGTAGTTATATGCCTTACTCATCTAGTTTTCAGTTAATACTCAGTCGTAGCAAAAGCCATTTGTTTGCTTTATTTATCGTGCGTGACGATAAAATTATTTATCGCCCTTCTTCAGGGGTGAACGTAGAGCAGGGCGACCATATCGAAATTGTTTTACAAGAAATAGATGGACGTTTTTATCGTCATCTGATTCCCCCCACAAATGACGGTTGGGTTACAGGCTATAAAGTATCTAACCGTGGCACTTATTACATTCCTGATACAGATTCTCGAATTCAAGCGCATTGGTCAGTCACAAAGGCGGGTTATGTGGTTGAGGTGCGTATCCCCTTACAGATTCTAAGCGGTGAGCGCATGGGTTTTGCTGTTGCGGATGTCGATGATAATAACGAGCGCGTCTTACGCAGTGTTATTGGAACATCAGCGATTCGTTATCGAGATGAAAACAAAAGTCGATTCGTTTATGAGCCTGAGGCTGAAGGTATTTTAACCGCTTTAGGGGAAACCGCAGGGCGACGAGTGTGGGTTTTAGACCAACAGCGACGAGTATTAGCCAAACGGGGCGATTTACAGCGCGATTTAGGCGAAAACCCCTTAAATTCATTTTTTAGCTTGTTATTACCCTCTAATTTAGAAGAATTTAATGAAGCACATGATAACAATCCTGAACGAATAGAGGAGGGGATAGAAGTGAATAAAGCCTTATTGGGTGAGCCAGAAAAACGGTGGCGTGGTACAAAAGATGAACAAGTCGTGATTGTCTCATTTGCGCATCCTGTTTGGGTAAATAAGCAAGTTGCGGGGGTTGTCGTGGTGGAAGAAACCAGTAACCGCATTCAAACCTTACAGCGTCAAGCAATTGCAAATTTATTTACTAAAACCTTGTTAATGTTCTTTTTTGTCGCTTTATTGCTAGTCTTTTTTGCAACCCGTTTGTCTTTCCGCTTGCGACGCTTACGTAATCAGGCAGAAGCCGCGATTGATAATAATGGACGTGTCACAACGACTAAAATCGGTTCTACTGCTAAAGATGAAATTGGCGATTTATCCCGCAGTTTCTCTGCAATTTTGGAAAAATTACAACAATACAATACCTATTTAGAAGGGATGTCTAGCCGACTATCGCATGAATTACGCACACCGATTGCTGTTGTCCGTTCTTCTTTAGAAAACTTAGAACAAGAAATTTTAGATAAAGAAGCAGCTATTTATATCGAACGTGCAAAACAAGGTATAGACCGCTTAAGCACTTTAATTACCCGTTTAAGCGAAGCTACACGGTTAGAACAAGCATTACAAAATGTAGAGCGGGAAAGCTTTGATTTAACAGAATTAGTGAATAGCTGTATTTCTGGTTATCGCCTTGCGTACCCACAGCAACGATTTTGGGCAGAATTAATCACTTATCCATTATCTATTGATGGCGCACCTGATTTAATTGCGCAAATGTTGGATAAATTAGTGTCGAATGCGGTAGATTTTTCTGACCCTGATATTCCTGTTCGGATTGAGTTACAACAAGAACGTAATACCGCGCGTTTACGAGTTATTAATCAGGGCACACCTTTACCACTAGATATGCAGGAACGTATTTTCGAATCGATGGTGTCTTTGCGAAATCATGCCCATAAAAAAGAACCTCATTTAGGCTTAGGCTTATATATGGTGCGTTTAATCGTCTGGTATCACGGCGGGAGTGTGAAAGCGGAAAATCAGGATGAAAAGATGGTTGCGTTTACGGTCAATTTACCTTTAAAACCTACTGAATTATTAATCAATTAAGGCAATTTTAAATTTATAACTTTGGTAGAGCTAACTTGAGTTCTGCGAGTTTTTTAAAAAAGACAACAGCTTGAATGTTGTAGGGTGGAATAGCGAAGCGTATTCCACCTTGAAATTCTGCAAAAACTGAGCAAAAACAGATTATAAATCGTAGGGTGGAATACGCTTTGCTATTCCACCCTACATTTTTTAGAAAAATTCTAAACGGTTTTCGCCACTCGCCGAACTAGCGTAAAGCAACCTGAGCTTGGCGAGTTTCTGTTAAAGAAACAATGGCTTGTCTGAATCAGAATTCACAAAATTTTCAGAATTAGCAGAATTAAAAAGCGTGATTCATCTTACTTTTTGGTTTAAGGGTTTTAAATCCTACTAATCCTGATTCAGACAAAAAAAGACCTGTGTCGTTTTAACACTACGCACGATGATTTAAGTCATTGCAGGCGCACGAATAACGGCTTTAGTCCCTTCCCATGTTAAAACACCATCACAGGATAAGTGCCATTTATAAACCCCTTCCGCAATTTCATCTTTAGTCCCAAATGTGGGCACTAAACATAAAACATCTGTTGCTAAATGTTCTTTTCCATCCACGATAATACGCCAAACATAGGCTTGATTTTCAGTGTTTTCATATTGCGTATTAAAACGTAAGCTAATCATGTTCATCCCAAGCATAAAGCGTTTATAAAAATATCCCCAGTCTAACAAAAATTATTTTGTATTGTCAGACTGTTTCTTTATAAGGGTATAGATTTAAATACCTTACATTAACCTGAGTTCTGCGAGTTTCTTTTAAAAAGACAAACATTTGTCTGAATCAGGATTTTCAGAATTAACAGAATTAGCAGAATTTAAAACCCTCAAACCCAAAAGTCAGGTGAATGACGCTTTTTAATCCTGCTAATCCTGAAAATTCCTGTGAATCCTGATTCAGATAAGCTGTTGTCTTTTTAAAAGAAACGCGCCGTACTCAGGTTAATAATATTAGCGGATTGTAATATCTATCGGATTTGCACTATAGACAACTGTATGGTCAGCCAGTCGATAACCAAAACGAACAATTAAACGTCCTGTCGCAACAAAATTACCGCTGTACATGGTCACGTAGTAATCCCCTGATAATACATCAGATGTTAGTGAGGTTAACGCAGATAATTGGTTATTCCATAAAGCAGGGTTGTACCCATCCATCATAAATGGGGCAATCTCTGTAATATTTGGCGGTGAGTAATACGCAAAGACAAGAATTTCTGCTACTTGAGTACGGTGTGCAGGTTCAACAGTAACCCGCCCCTTGACGACAACAGATTGCGCTAAAACAACGCTTTGTACAGGTAAAAAAGTCCCTTGATTGACAGCAATGCCACCATAAAAAGTAGAAACAGAACTAATCGAATTATTTGCGCCATCATACGCAACCGCGCCACCCAATAAGGGAACATTAGTTACTGTTGCGGACGTATTTTGTTCACTGCTGACGGTATAGCCTGTGTCATCAGGGGGTAAATCACCATAACTGGTGTTAATTTCCCAACTGCCCTCAGCGGGAAAACTGGTGTCATACTGGGCGTTATTCTCTTCTTCCAGCGTGACATCTGTTTGCGTGGGTTGTAACGTATCAGGATTGCCATCCCATGGTTGCCATTCCCACGATTCAGGCTCGCTCCCTGTTGGGACTAACATCCAATCGCCTGCATCATCATCCGCACGTAATAAGGTTTTACGTAGTTTTGCCGTTATGTAAATATTGACGCTTGACCCAATTTGCTCAGGATTTCTAATACTAATAGAGAGCTGCGTTTTTTCGCCCAGTCCAATCGTATTTTGTAATAAATTACCAACGAATAAGTTACCGAAGAAACTGGCTTGAGAGCGAAATGAGCCGATGATTTGCCCGTCTTTATCAATATTAAAACCTAGTCCCAAGCCTAAAAAATCCGTTGGATAATTGGCAATGCTGAAAATCACTAATGCATTGTCTTTACTAGAAGCGACATATAAGGAGTGACCATCAGGGCTAATACTCATCGCCCGCGCCTCAGTCAGCACGGTATCCGAACTTGTAAACACTTCGTCCAGCAAAACCTTACCTGTTAATAAATTACGTGATAAAGAGGCAACTTTCCCCCCCAAACTCGCAATATACAATGTTCTATCATCATCACTGACGGCTAACGTCATCGGTTGGTCTAAAAAAGCTGTTTCCGTATTTTCATTGCCCACAGCTTCTACAAAACTTAAAAAGCCTGTGTCTGTGTTACGACTAAAGATAACTAATTTATCGCTACTTAACCCTAAGGCATATAAAAAACGATTATCACGACTTAAGAGTAATGCACTAACGCCTTCCAAGCCTGTGACGTTATCAATATCACTGCTTACTGTTTGTAAATACGCTAAATTTCCAGCACTTAAACGACGAAAAACCACAATACTATGACTATTTTGTCCAGAAACATAAACATATTGACCATCTGTTGTGGTAATCACTGTATTTGCACCAGTTAACCCACTCACTCCATTAACACCATCTTGCTGCATTTCTAATAAGGTTAAATGACCGCTGGATAAATCTCTTTTAAAAACAAACAAAATAGATTCTGATTGACTAACAACATAAACAAACTGACCATCAGGGCTTGCAACTAATGATGTTAACGTGCCGAACGTCAATAATCGCCCACTTTGCTGTACTTCTACAAAAGTTAATAACCCTGTTTCTACATCACGGCTAAACACAACAACTGCATTATCTGCCGCCACATAAAGATTTAAGCCGTCAGGGCTAAACACCACTGCTTGAATGGCAGAAAGCCCCGAAATATTTTGAATAGAATCATTATTAAAATAACTGGCTAATAAACTTAATTTACCTGTATTCAGATTACGCTCAAACAATAACAATGCATCATCCGCAAGACTAGCAACAACCACCTGTTTATTATCAGGACTTACCGCAACTGCCCACGGACTATTCAAAAAAATATCGCTATTGCTATCCACAACACCTGTAATATGTAATTTTTCAGCCGCGCTCTGTGTACCAAACCCCATGAAGCCAAACATAACCAGCAAACAACAACCGTACACAATATTTCGCGTTAAGGGTAAATAAATGTTCATCATTTTTGTCCTAACGGTTTAAAAGAATTCACTCTTTACTGCTACTTCTTCCTTAAGTGTAGTGGGATTAAAATAAGCCGAGAGAACAATCTGTTAATTCAATCTTTATAATCATCAATATTGTGGGTTAAAAGTTTTATGATTTAGTTGGCTTTTATACCCAGCAATAGGCATGAGGAGACCTAAAACAGAAATATTTTTACAATTCTTTCTGTCTTATTGCCTTGGGAATACATTCGAATGAAGATGATTCAGTATATAAAACGCTTCAAGCGTTCTATGCGCTTGAGAGAAGGAAAGGTGAAATACTGTTTGATGACATTGATAATTCTGAGCTTTTTAATTAAGCGTCTTTCGCAGGCAATGTGAAATAAAAAATACTCCCTTTATTTAATTCACTCTCCACACCAACTTGTCCATCTAATTTATGGATAATACGTTGAACAATAGATAAACCTAAGCCATGCCCTTCTTCAGAACCTGTTGTTACGCGGGAAAACGGTGCAAACAGTTTCGCTTGTGCATCTGGCGTTAAACCCTTGCCATTATCACGCACCCAAAAACGCACGAAACGCCCTTCACGAGTTGACCCCAAATGTAAATAAGGGGGTTTTCCGCCATATTTCAATGCATTGCTTAAATAATTAGCCCAAACTTCCTCAATCCATTGCGGATAACCAACAGCCTGCTCCCATTGTTCAGGTAAAACAATTTGTCCTTGATGCTCAATAAATAACTGCATCAAGCGTTGTTGTACATTATTAATAATTTGCGTCATGTCTAAAGACTCAGTTTTAATCTGCTCTTTAGAAATTTTTGCTAGTAACAACAAGCTATTAACAATCTCAACCATTTTCTGTCCCGTTTGGAACATGATTTGTAGATAGTTCAATGATTGAGCATCTAACTGATTCATATTTAATAATAAATCAGTAAGTCCTATCATCGCACTTAATGGATTTTTTAAATCATGTGCAACCGTATGAGCAAATGCATCTAACTCACTATTTTTATCGCTCAACTCTTTATTTTTTCTAGCTAACTCGTTATTATTACTCTCTAATTCCTGTTGTAAACGGCGAATCGTTAAATGCGTATTAATACGGGCTAAGACTTCTTCTTGATGAAATGGCTTAGTCACATAATCGACCGCCCCCATCTCTAACCCTTTGATTTTATCGACAGTATCAGCTAAAGCAGTCATAAAAATAACAGGAATATCAGCCGTCTTAGGATTCGATTTTAAATATTGACAGGTTTCAAACCCATCAATACCAGGCATCATAATATCTAATAAAATCAAGTTTGGGCGAATAGATTCAGCAATTTGTAAAGCATTCTCACCATTACGTGCGACTAATACTTCAAAGCCTTTTTCGCTGAGAAATTCGAATAAAATACCCACATTTGCAGGTACATCATCGACAATTAAAATATTTGGCAACTCTTTATTTAACATAATTAAAATTCGCTTAAATAAATACTAGATTCTTAAGAAGCAAGCTTTTCAAAATCTTGAAAAACCGTTTGATTTCTGCCTTGCTCTTTTGCCATATATAAAGCCCTATCTGCAACATAGATTAACTGCTCTGCATTAATTCCCAATTTAGGAATGACCGTACTAATACCAATGCTTAACGTAATATAATTCGAGATTTTTGATTTCTTGTGCTGAACTTGCAAGGTTGCAATGGCTTGATGAATCGCCTGAGCAATTTGCATTGCACCCTCTTGATGCGTATTAGGCAAAATAATTGCGAACTCCTCCCCCCCATAACGTGCTGCTAAATCAATAGAACGCTTTACACAATTGCTTAAGGTATTCGCAATTTGTTTCAAGCATTCATCTCCTGCTTGATGTCCATACGCATCGTTATAATCTTTAAAAAAATCAACATCACACATCATTAAAGTTAAGGGATACGCAACTCTCAACATTTGCGACCACTGTAGTTGCAAATACTCATCAAAGCGTCGTCGATTAGCGATTTGGGTTAAACCATCCTGACTGACTAAATCGGCTAATTCTTTATTAGCTTTTTGTAAAGCAATTTCTTTTTCTTGCAGTTCTCGATTTTTTTTCTGTAATTCTGTCTGCAAATAATGAATTTTTAAATGTGTACTAACCCTTGCTAAGACTTCTTCTTGATGAAAAGGTTTCGTTACATAATCTACTGCACCTAGTTTAAACCCTTTTACTTTATCAACAATATCTGTTAATGCCGTCATAAAAATAATAGGAATTTCTCGATTTTTTTCATCTGCTTTAATACGACGACAGATTTCAAATCCATCAATACCTGGCATCATGATATCTAATAAAATTAAATGAGGATGGGCACTGTCGACGATTTGCAACGCACTTTCCCCATTACGTGCAACCAAGACTTCAAAGCCATTTTCTGACAAAAAGTCAAATAAAACACCCACATTCGCAGGGACATCATCGACAATTAAAATAGTTGGAGCTTCTTCTTGCATGGGGGTTTAATTGAAAAATTCAAAAGTAGTGCACTTGGTTAGCTTATCAAAGCCGTTTCATTAAGGAAACCTGAATAACCTATTTTTATAAAATATTGATTTAGTTAAAATCACCTGATTGGTAGTTTCACTAAAAGATTGTTCACGCTACTATGTCATTTTTCCTCCATTCATTTCGACGCTGTAGTGATAATTGCTGATGTCAACTAAAAAAAACTTATTAGAAGCTAAAGTAACACATGTATCCGATGGGGATACATTAAAAGCAAATTGTGATAATGGACTCACGATTACTGTCCGCTTAGACAGTATTGATGCCCCTGAAAAAGCGCAACCTTATGGTGCAGAGGCAAAAGAGGCTCTAGCTACGTTAGTACTGAATAAGGACATTAAAATCGAACAAACTGCACAAGACCGTTATGGGCGTATTGTTGGTAAAGTGTATCGTGGTCGAACTTATGTCAATGAAGAAATGGTTAAAAATGGTCATGCTTGGGTTTATCAACAGTATGCAAATGAACCTACTTTTGCAAAGTTGGAAGAAAAAGCTCAACAAGCAAAATTAGGATTATGGGCGTTACCAAAGGCAAAACGGATGCCACCATGGGAATGGCGCAAACTCCAAAAAGAGAAGAGTGAGGCAATTCAAGCCGTCAAAGAGATGAATAAAAAATCATCAACCAGTTGGTTATCTTGGGTATTAGGGATTATTGGCGTTGGTGCAGTTGCGGGTGTTGGCTATTTGTGGTTTACAGGACAATTGAGCCAATTATTGGGTGGCTAGACGGGTCGCAAAACCTGCTAATTGCATGAATATTAGCAGGTTTACAGCAGTTAACCAAACGTGATTTTTAACCCTTCGCGCTTCTATCCTCGGCATAGGCTTTTAATGCACCTTGCAAAGGCGTAATTAAATCCATGGGAAGTGGGAAAACAATTGTATGGCTTTTATCATCTGAGGAAATATCATTCAGCGTTTGCAAATAGCGTAATTGCATCGCTTGTGGTTGTGTTGCCAAAATTTTCGCCGCTTGTACCAACTTTTGCGAAGCCTGCAATTCCCCGTCTGCATGAATGATTTTTGCCCGCCGTTCCCGTTCGGCTTCGGCTTGTCGTGCCATCGCACGAATCATATTTTCATTTAAATCAATGTGTTTAATTTCCACATTGCTGACTTTAATACCCCAGTCATCTGTTTGTTTATCCAGTATTTCTTGAATATCTTTATTTAACTTATCTCGTTCTGACAACATTTCATCTAATTCATGATGTCCTAACACAGAACGAAGTGTGGTTTGTGCTAATTGACTGGTTGCTTGTTGATAATCTTCAACTTGAATCACCGCTCTTTCAGGCTCGATAATCCGAAAATAAATCACCGCGTTTACTTTGACAGATACGTTATCGCGGGAAATCACATCTTGACTTGGCACATCCATCACAACAGTGCGTAATTCCACCTTCATCATCTGTTGCAGAAAAGGAATCAGGATAATCAAACCGGGCCCTTTAACGCATTGATAACGTCCTAAAAAGAATACAACCCCGCGCTCATACTCCCGTAATATCTTAATTGTGTTGTATAAAAAAATGATAACTACGACAGCGAAAAAAACCATCAGATTAAAATCTACACCCATCAGTTCAACTCCTATATGACGCAATAATAGATAATGAGATAAATCGCACAGATGATGAATAACTAATGTGACTCAATAAATACACTATTTTTCAATAATGCCCTGCTGTCCTGCCCAATCTCGCGCAAACTGCCAAGCTGAACGCCCACTTCTTGAACCGCGTGTTAATGCCCACTGTAACGCCATTTTACGCATTTCAGGATTTTCAAGGTCGGTTGCACCTAACTGCACCAACCAATAGCGTACAATTGCTAAATATTCATCCTGATTAAAAGGATAGAAGGAGAGCCATAAGCCAAAGCGTTCTGATAAAGAAATTTTTTCTTCAACGGCTTCGCCTTGGTGAATTTCGCCTTCGGGCGTATAAGTTGCTTCTAAATTTTCCTTCATATATTCAGGCAATAAATGCCGACGATTAGACGTTGCATAAATCAAAACATTGCGTGGTGGCGCGCTGATAGAACCATCTAACACACTTTTTAATGCTTTATAACTCGCATCTTCTTTTTCAAACGACAAATCGTCACTGAAAATAATAAAGCGTTCAGAACGATTATATAAGTTATCAACAATATCAGGTAAATCAATTAAATCCTGTTTATCTACTTCAATCAAACGTAAGCCTTGCGTGGCATATTCATTTAATAACGCCTTAATTAATGAGGATTTACCTGTACCACGAGACCCCCACAACAACACATTATTGGCAGGACAATGACGGATAAATTGTTGTGTATTACGGTTTATTAAGGCTTTTTGCGCATCTATCCCTTGTAAATCCGCTAAACGAATATCATGCGGATGATAAACCGCTTGTAACTCTCCATACTGCTGGCGTTTACGCCAACGACAAGCTCGGACATTTTCCCAATCAGGCGATGAGGGGGCTGGCGGGAAAAAGTGTTCTAAACGGTTTAATAAAAGTTCAGCACGTTCTAATAAAGGTTTTAAAGAATCGTTCATCATCAGGTCTTCAAAGCGTTTGACTTTAACCGCCAAACGCTAACGAGTGGAAAACTGAAAAAACAGGTCAACTTATGCAGATGTTGAAATAGGTTGAAACCGTTTAACTATCTGATAAATAGCTAAAAGCGCAAAAAAACCAAACCAGATAAATGTCCAACCCGCCATTGATAACCCTAAAAATTGCCAAGTGACCTCTGCACAAGAACCTGACCCCCGCCATAACGTTTCAACTGTTTTTAAAATCGGGAAATTATTCACCATAAATTCAAAATCAGGGCCACAAGCGGGAACTTGGTCTTCAGGTAAACTTTGCAACCATAACTGTCTGCCTGCAATTGCCATCCCACCGACTGCAAATAGGAATAAGAAAAAACTATAAATTTTATTCGCCCAGCCAAAAGAACCATGAATTAAACCAATCAGCGCGGTTAACCCAATCGCAATCATAACCAAGCGTTGCGCCATACATAATGGACAAGGTTCTAATCCAAGCACATACTGAAAGTAATAAGCAGCCATCATTAAGCTGACACATGCCAAAAAGATAAAAGCGTAAATGCTACGACGATTTGCCAAAATACTTTGTAACACGTTATAAAACCTCAAAAAGATAAATAGAAATAAAGTCAATTACAGCTTAATCATCATGACTTTGTGACATGAATTTTTTCTATTATAAGCACAATTAATGCGTGTGATATTTACGAAAAATTTATTTGCTATCTATGGCGATAAATCAGGGATTATTCCAACATAGCCGAGTTGTTTTTCTACTGTTACAATGGGTATTGCTTTATTTCAGTGAAATAGATAGTTTTAAGGAAAATGAATGATTATCAAATAAGAACTTGAGCAAAATTACACAAAAATCTATTAATTAGTAAAAAGTAAAAACAGCGTTTCAAACAGTGTCAGCCAGTGATGATATAGTATTGAAAAACTGTAAATTGATTAACCTAACATTTTTTTACTCGTCATTCGTTCCCATTAATACCCAAAACCCCAATGTCCAGAAGCAAAAGTAGTCATTCATGGTTGCAAGAACACCATTCCGATATGTATGTAAAACGTGCCCAATCTGAAGGGTATCGCTCACGAGCAGTGTATAAACTCGCTCAACTTGATGAAAAAGATAAACTCTTTCATCAAGGAATGACCGTCATCGATTTAGGTGCTGCACCAGGTGGCTGGTCTCAATGGTTAAAAAGTCATTTAGGCGACCAAGTGCGAATTTTCGCCCTTGATATTTTAGATATGGAACCTCTTGCAGGCGTTACCTTTATTAAAGGGGATTTCCGCGAACAAGTCGTTTTAGAGACATTACTGGCTCAATTAGGTGAGCATAAAGCCGATCTTGTAATGTCTGACATGTCCCCCAATATCACGGGCATAAAGGCAGTCGATCAACCCAGTGCGATGTTATTAGCGGAATTAGCGCGGGATTTAGCACTGCAAGTTTTGGCTAAAAATGGGCATTTTCTCGCAAAAATATTTCAAGGCGAAGGTTTTGACATGTTTGTTAAAGACTTACGCCAACATTTTAAACAAGTTGTGATTCGTAAACCTGATGCATCTCGTGCTCGTTCACCAGAGATTTACGTACTCGCAAAGTGTTATACTGCTTAATTCTTCTTTTTTTTATTTGTTTGTAGTCTAAAGAGGCAAGTCAATGAACGACATGGCAAAAAACCTCCTGCTCTGGGTCGTTATCGCCCTAGTGTTGATGATGGTGTTTAACAATTTTGGTCCTCGCACCACCACTGCACAGGCAATGGAATATTCAGAGTTTATTCGAAAGGTTCAGCAAAATCAGGTAACAAAAGTCGTTATCGAAGGTCGGATAATTAAAGGCTCTACCACCGATGGGCAAAGTTTTACAACCTATAACCCTGGTGACGACGGTTTAATCAATGACTTGCTGAAGCATCAAGTGCAAATCGACTCTCGTGCACCTGAGCAACAATCTTTATTGATGCAAATCTTTATTTCATGGTTCCCCATGCTGTTGTTATTTGGTATTTTGATTTTCTTCATGCGCCAAATGCAGGGCGGTGGCGGACGTGGCGCGCTGTCTTTTGGCAAAAGTCGCGCACGCATGATTGAAGAAGATCAGATTAAAGTCACCTTTGCTGATGTAGCAGGCGTAGAAGAGGCGAAAGAAGAAGTTGCCGAGTTAGTCGACTTTCTCCGTGACCCTGGAAAATTCCAAAATTTAGGCGGAAAAATTCCACGCGGTGTCTTAATGGTTGGCTCACCTGGTACAGGGAAAACTTTATTAGCCCGTGCCATTGCTGGTGAGGCAAAAGTCCCGTTTTTCACCATTTCAGGTTCTGACTTTGTTGAAATGTTCGTGGGCGTGGGGGCATCACGGGTGCGCGACATGTTTGAGCAAGCAAAAAAACACGCGCCTTGTATCATCTTCATCGATGAAATTGATGCCGTCGGTCGTCATCGTGGTGCGGGTTTAGGCGGTGGACATGATGAACGTGAACAAACCTTAAACCAATTACTGGTCGAGATGGATGGTTTTGAAGGCAATGAAGGGATTATCGTCATTGCGGCAACAAACCGCCCTGACGTGTTAGACCCTGCTTTATTACGTCCTGGTCGTTTTGACCGTCAAGTGGTTGTGCCCTTGCCTGATATTCGTGGACGTGAGCAAATTTTAAAAGTGCATATGCGTAAAGTGCCTATTGCTGAGGATGTCGTACCAAGTCTTATCGCACGGGGTACACCGGGTTTTTCAGGAGCGGACTTAGCTAACTTAGTCAATGAAGCCGCTTTATTTGCTGCACGGGCAAATAAACGACTGGTTGAGATGGGAGACTTTGAAAAAGCAAAAGATAAAGTCATGATGGGCGCAGAACGCCGTTCTATGGTGATGAGCGAAGATGAAAAACGCTTAACCGCTTATCATGAAGCAGGACACGCGATTGTAGGGCGTTTAGTACCAGAACATGACCCTGTGTATAAAGTCTCTATTATTCCACGCGGGCGAGCATTAGGCGTGACTTTCTTTTTACCTGAAACAGACCGTTACAGCGCGAGCAAACAACGTTTAGAAAGTCAAATTTCTAGCTTATTTGGCGGACGGATTGCCGAAGAGTTAATTTTTGGGGCGGACTATGTGACAACAGGCGCATCTAATGATATTCATCGGGCAACAGAATTGTCTCGCAAAATGGTGACAAAATGGGGCTTATCAGAACGGATGGGACCCTTAGCCTATGGGGATGAAAGTGGCGAAGTTTTCTTAGGACATACCGTCACTCAGCATAAGATGATGTCTGATGAAACCGCCCACATTATCGATGAAGAAATTCGTTCTTTTATTGACCGTAACTATGATCGGGCTAAAACGATTCTAACGGAAAATGTCACCATTCTGCATAAAATGGCTGATGCGTTAATGAAGTATGAAACCATCGACGCAGAACAAATTGATGCCTTAATGGCAGGAAGAGAGCCAGAACCGCCAAAAGACTGGGATGACCGTAGCAATCGGAACAATAAAAAACCTAACTCTGATGGCGATGTAGGTAATGTATCCTTGCAACCGAAAGAGCCTGATAGCCCCATTGGTGGCGCAGCTAGCTTACACTAATTAGCCATAGCTGAAGGTTGTTCCAATCAAAACGGATAACTGTCCTTAAAAACGGTTATCCGTTTTTTTTTGAGCGATTTTTTATAATGGCTTGTCTTTTCAAAAGATTTAAAATAGCGTGAAGTCGTCCGATAAAATTTATTTTTTTTCCTTGAAATTTGCGAAGTCTAGTCTTATTTTATCATTAGTAGCACTCACTGGCTAAGAGTGCTAATTATTTATCCGATTTCAATACACTAACACCAATAACCGCAGGGAGTTTTTAATGAAAATCCGTCCTTTACACGATAGAGTCATCATCAAACGTATGGAAGAAGAACGTAAAACCGCAGGTGGTATCGTCCTTCCTGATAGCGCGACTGAAAAACCTATTCGTGGGAAAGTGGTTGCTGTTGGCAAAGGTAAAATTTTAGAAAACGGCGATATCCGTCCTTTAGATGTCAAAGTTGATGATGTCGTTTTATTTGGTAAATATTCAGGGACTGAAGTCAAAGTTGACGGTGAAGATTTACTCGTCATGCGTGAAGAAGACATCATGGGTGTCTTAGCCTAATCTCCCCCCTGTTACCTATTTTTTATTTTAAATTCCTACCGAGGAAATATTCCAATGACAGCTAAAGATGTCCGTTTTTCTGATGACGCTCGCCAACAAATGTTACGTGGGGTCAATGTATTAGCCAATGCCGTTAAAGTCACTTTAGGTCCTAAAGGTCGTAACGTTGTTTTAGATAAAGCCTTTGGCGCGCCCACCGTCACCAAAGATGGTGTTTCCGTAGCGAAAGAAATCGAACTCGAAAATAAGTTCGAAAACATGGGCGCGCAAATGGTGAAAGAAGTGGCTTCACAAACTTCCGACATCGCAGGCGACGGCACCACCACCGCCACTGTATTAGCCCAATCCATTTTAGTCGAAGGTTTAAAAGCCGTTGCTGCTGGCATGAATCCTATGGATTTAAAACGCGGTATCGACAAAGCAGTGATTGCTGCCGTTGAAGAATTAAAGAAAATGTCTAAACCTTGCACCGATGACAAAGCCATTGCACAAGTCGGTACAATCTCTGCTAACTCCGATGAAGACATTGGCGGAATTATTGCCAAAGCCATGAAAAAAGTTGGTAAAGAAGGCGTAATTACCGTTGAAGAAGGCTCAGGCTTAGAAAACGAATTAGATGTTGTTGAAGGGATGCAATTTGACCGTGGTTACTTATCCCCTTACTTCATCAATAACCAACAAACCATGAGCGTTGAATTAGAAAATCCGCTTATCCTCTTATGCGATAAGAAGATTTCTAACATCCGTGAAATGATTCCCGTCTTAGAAGGTGTTGCCCGTCAAGGTCGCCCCTTATTCATCATTGCTGAAGACGTAGAAGGCGAAGCCTTAGCCACTTTAGTGGTCAACAATATTCGTGGTATCGTCAAAGTTGCTGCCGTTAAAGCCCCTGGGTTTGGCGACCGCCGCAAAGCCATGTTACAAGACATTGCTATTCTGACGGGTGGCACCGTGATTGCTGAAGAAATCGGCTTAAGCTTAGAAAAAGCCAGCTTAACCGACTTAGGCACTGCGAAAAAAGTTGTTATTACCAAAGACAACAGCACCATCATCGACGGTGCGGGTAAAAATGCAGACATCAAAGCCCGCGTTGGTCAAATTCGTCAACAAATCGAAGAAGCAACTTCTGATTATGACAAAGAAAAATTACAAGAGCGCGTTGCTAAATTAGCAGGCGGTGTAGCCGTTATCAAAGTCGGTGCAACCACCGAAATTGAAATGAAAGAGAAAAAAGCCCGCGTTGAAGATGCGTTACATGCAACCCGTGCAGCCGTTGAAGAGGGTGTCGTGCCCGGTGGTGGCGTTGCATTAGTCCGTGCTTTACAAGCGATTAAAAAGCTGAAAGGTGCAAACCATGACCAAGACGTAGGCATTAACATTGCCCGTCGTGCGATGGAAGAGCCTTTACGCCAAATCGTCGCTAATGCAGGCGGTGAACCCTCTGTGATTTTAAACAACATTTTAGAGGGCAAAGGTAACTATGGTTATAACGCTGCGAATGAAGAATTCGGCGATATGATCGAAATGGGTATTCTTGACCCAACCAAAGTAACCCGCACTGCTTTACAAAATGCTGCTTCTGTTTCTGGTTTAATGATTACCACAGAAGCCATGATTGCTGAATTACCTAAGAAAGATGATCATGCAGGTCATGGACATGGTGGCATGGGCGGTATGGGTGGTATGGACGGCATGGGCATGATGTAAGCCCTATCGTTTTAAACTCGCCTTTTAATTGCTGTTAAAAAACCTCGCTATTCAGCGGGGTTTTTTTATGGGTGAGTGTTTCTTAAAAAAAAACAGTGACTTGTCTGAGTCAGAATTCGCAGGATTAACAAGATTTAAAATCTTTAAATAACCTAACGCGAGTACGGCGAGATAATAGATATAAAACAGAGGATTAATGATAAAAGCGGACTGGAAGAAATAAAAAGTTGTACCTAAAGGAAAAATAGGAATAATGGAACATCACCAAACGCCCATCAGGACTTTCCAAAGGTACAACTAACGCTAGTTCAGCGAGTGGCGAAAACCTTTTAGAATTTTTCAACTAAAAAATGTAGGGTGGAATAGCGAAGCGTATTCCACCATACGATTTATAATCTTTTTTTGCTCAGTTTTTGCAGAATTTCAAGGTGGAATACGCTTCGCTATTCCACCCTACAACATTCAAGCTATTGTTTTTTTAAAAGAAACTCTCCGTACTCAGGTAGAATTAAAAAACGTTATTCGCATTAATCTTTTGGTTTAAGGGGTTTTAAATTCTGCTAATTCTGAAAATTCTGTGAATTCTGATTCAGACAAAAAAAAGCCTCAGTATATTGATACTGAGGCTTTTTTATTTCTATCGTCTTCAATAAACCGCCTGCTTTGGCGAATCAGCTGTAACATTTGAGCGATTTATATGATTGAACTCTCAAGTTTCAACCGCCTGCTTTGGCGAATCAGCTGTAACAGCGCGTCCTCTACGTAAATAATTCCTGTGCGTTTCAACCGCCTGCTTTGGCGAATCAGCTGTAACCCCGACGGTCAAAATAATCACATATTTTTCACTTGCTTGCAAGCCAAAATTTTCACGAAAAATCACCCAAAAAAGTAGAACTCTTTTGCATATTTCTTGCATAAGAAAATATATAATTAAATCAATGAAATATAAATACCGCTTTTCAAAAAAACTACCCATTTTACGACCCTCGAAAAGTAGAACTCTCTTCTTGATTTTAAAGGACTATTCTATTATTCCCGTTTATCCCGACGAGATGAATAACTCAATATTGATACAACTTCATTAAAAAAACAGCAAAACTCGCCAAACTCAGGTTAAATTAGGACTCAGACAATTACCGCATATCATGCGACAATACACGCATTTCCCTGATGATTGAGTGCATAACGTATGAATACAAAACCTGCTTGGCATTTTTGGATAGACCGTGGTGGCACGTTTACTGATATCGTCGCTCGTTCTCCCGATGGACAATTATTCACACATAAATTGCTGTCCGAAAATCCTGAACAGTATGATAACTCAGCTATTCATGGCATTCGTACCTTATTAAAACTCAATCCCGATGAAGCCATTCCGCCCGTTATCGCAGAAGTACGCATGGGCACAACCATCGGCACCAATGCCTTACTAGAACGCAAAGGCGATGCGGTTGCTTTAATCACAACACGCGGATTTGCCGATGCCTTACGTATCGGCTACCAAAACCGTCCGCAAATTTTCGCCCGCGAAATCATTCTACCCAGCCAGTTATATCAAACAGTTATCGAAGTCGAAGAACGTCTCAACGCACAAGGGAAAGTCTTAACCCCGCTCAATGAAAATCAAATAAAACAACAATTAACAGCCATTTATACACAAGGTTATCGAGCGTTAGCCATTGTCCTAATGCACGCTTATCGCTTTCCACAGCATGAACAGCGCATTGCAGAAATAGCGCGAACAATTGGCTTTACTCAAATTTCTACCTCTCACGCTTGTAGCCCCCTGATTAAATTTGTTGCACGGGGTGATACCACCGTTGTTGATGCTTACCTTTCCCCCGTCTTGCGCCGTTATGTCGATACTGTTGCGCAATCCTTAGGCAATACACGGGTTTTCTTAATGCAATCCAATGGCGGACTTGCGACAGCGGACGTGTTTCAAGGGAAAGACAGTATTTTATCGGGTCCTGCGGGGGGCGTGGTCGGTGCAGTAGAAACCAGTCGACAAGCAGGGTTTCATCAACTCATTGGCTTTGATATGGGAGGCACATCGACCGATGTTTCCCATTTCGACGGGGTTTACGAACGGGCATTTGATACCCAAGTCGCAGGCGTGCGTTTGCGTGTGCCGATGCTGTCTATTCACACCGTTGCCGCAGGCGGTGGCTCTTTGTGTACCTTTGATGGCATGCGTTTCCGTGTTGGTCCTGAATCAGCAGGCGCAAATCCAGGCCCAGCTTGTTATCGACGGGGGGGAGATTTAACCGTTACCGATTGCAATGTGTTATTGGGCAAAATTCAGCCTGATTTGTTTCCTGCGGTTTTCGGCAAACATAACGACCAACCTTTAGATTTTGAAATTGTTAAAGAAAAATTTAAAATCCTTGCGCAATCTATTCAGCAAACAACAGGACAGATTTTAAGCCCTGAAGCCATTGCCGAAGGGTTTTTACAAATTGCCGTCGATAATATGGCAAACGCGATTAAATACATTTCTACGCAACGCGGTTACAACGTCACACAGTACACCTTGTGTTGTTTTGGTGGTGCAGGTGGGCAACATGCGTGCGCGGTGGCAGATGCCTTGGGTATGGAAACGATTGTGATTCATCCTTATGCGGGGGTTTTATCTGCGTATGGCATGGGCTTGGCGGATATTCGTGTCCTGCGTGAACAAAGTGTCGAGCAAGTGTTAAAAACAGCGTTGCTCGATACCTTAAATCAGTTATTTGCACAATTAAGCACGCAAGCCCAGCAACAAGTACAAAGCCAGCAAACCGAAGTGGGACAAATGAGCCTGATACAACAGGTACATTTACGTTATCAAGGCACGGATACCGCTTTAATTGTGCCCTACGCGGATATTGAAACCATGCAAGCGCGTTTTCAACAAGCCCATCAACAACGTTACGGCTTTACGATGTCGAATTGTCCGTTATTGGTGGAAGCAGTTGCGGTGGAAGCCATTGGACATACTGCATTTTCAGCCATCACCGTGCAAAATTTAGCCAAAACCCGCGCACAACCTGCAAGCATGAGCCGTTTTTACAGTCAGGGACAATACCACGACGCGCCAATTTATTATCGAGAACAATTAGCAGTCGGTACAGTGATTGAAGGCACAGCGGTGATTGTAGAAAGCATCGGCACGAATATCATCGAGGCAGGCTGGCAAGCAGAAATTCACCCTCAAGGACATTTAATTTTAAAACGGGTGAAACCACGCGAGACGATGCACGCGATTGGCACACAGGTTGACCCCGTGATGTTGGAAATTTTCAATAATTTATTTATGTCTATCGCCGAACAAATGGGCTTAACGCTGGCGAATACGGCGTATTCGGTCAATATCAAAGAACGCCTTGATTTTTCTTGTGCCTTATTCACGGCTGAAGGCAATTTAATTGCTAACGCGCCTCATATTCCCGTACATTTAGGTTCTATGGGTGAAAGCGTGCGCCAAATTATTCAGCAAGAAGATATCCATTATGGCGATGTATTTTTATTAAACTCCCCCTATCACGGCGGGACACATTTACCTGATTTAACCGTGATAACCCCTGTTTTTCTCTCAGAAACTGAGGCAAAACCACATTTTTATGTCGCTTCACGCGGACATCATGCCGATATCGGCGGAATTTCCCCTGGTTCTGTACCGCCCCACAGTCGCACGATTGCGGAAGAAGGCATTTTAATTTCAGGCATTAAGATTGTTGAACAAGGGATTTTTCAAACAGAACGTTTACAAACCTTGCTCACAGATAATCCTTATCCTGCCCGCAACCCCGCGCAAAATCTCGCCGATTTACGCGCACAAATTGCCGCCAATGAGCAAGGCATACAGGCATTACGGGCAAAAGTGGCGCAATTGGGTCTCGACGTGGTTTTAGCCTATATGCAACATGTACAAGACAATGCTGAGGAATGCGTCAGACGGGTTATTGACCGTTTACAATTTGCCGATAATAGCGACACTGCACGCTTTACTTATCCAATGGATAACGGCGCAGTCGTACAAGTTCATTTACAACGTGACCGTGCCAAACGGCAAATGTTTATCGATTTTTCGGGCACATCCGCCCAACAAGAAAATAATTGGAACGCACCGAAAGCGGTTTGTATTGCCGCTGTGTTATATGTCTTCCGTACCTTAGTCGACCAAGCGATACCCTTAAATGAAGGCTGTTTAAAACCACTAACTATCCATATTCCTGACGGCTGTTTACTCAATCCTCGCCCCCCTGCGGCAGTGGTTGCGGGCAATGTGGAAACCTCGCAAGTCGTGACAGATGCCTTGTATGGTGCGCTGGGTGTGATGGGAGCAGCACAAGGAACAATGAATAATTTTACCTTTGGTAATGACCGCTATCAGTATTACGAAACCATTTGTGGTGGCGCGGGCGCGGGTGATGGGTTTGCGGGGGCAAGCGCGGTACAAACACATATGACCAATTCACGCTTAACCGACCCTGAAGTTTTAGAATGGCGTTTCCCTGTGATACTAGAGACATTTGCAATTCGTCACGGCAGTGGTGGTGTGGGACGTTGGCGCGGTGGTGATGGTGTTGTGCGTCGTTTACGTTTTCTTGAACCCATGACAGCGGGGATTTTATCTGGACATCGACGTATTCCGCCTTATGGCATGAATGGGGGAGAAGCAGGTGAAGTGGGTAAAAATAGCGTAGAGCGGATGACGGGCGAACGAGAAATCTTAGACGGTATCGCCAGCGTTTCCATGCAAACTGGGGATGTTTTTATCATTGAAACACCCAGCGGTGGCGGATATGGCAAAATTGAGTCGTAATTGTTAGCGTATTATCTGTTTATATTGACGAAAGGAGAATGTAAAAATGCAAATCAGTGCCAGAAATAAATTTACTGGAAAAATCAGCTACATCAAGCAAGGGCAAGTCGACGCGGAGGTTGGGGTAAAAATTGCCGATGATTTTGAAATCGTCGCACAAATTACACAATCTAGCGTTGCTCGTATGGGATTAGCGGAAGGAGTAGAAGTTCACGTATTTATTAAATATTCCAACTTGATGCTGATGTCTGCGGAAGAAGACATGCTATTAAGTGCTCGCAATCAGTTATTAGGCACGATTACCGCCATTCAAAACGCACGGATTAGTGCGGAAGTTGTCTTAACTCTATTTGATAAATATGCGTTAAAAGCCTTTTTATCTCAAGAAGCGGTAGAGGAAATGAATTTAAAAGTTGGTGATAAAGTGTATGCGGTTTTTAAAGCGGGCAGTGTGATTTTAGGCAGAGCGAAAGCGTAAAAAAATCTGAGTTTTGCGATTTTTATAAAATAAAACAGAGACCTACTAGGTTTTTAAAACCTAGTAACCTGAGTTCGGCGAGATTTTTAAAAAGACAACAGCTTGTCTGAATCAGGATTTTCAGGATTAAAAGATTGTCTGAATCAGAATTTTCTGAATTAACAAAATTTTCAGAATTAAAAAGACAAGAATTAAAAAGACAAGAAAATTAAAAGAATAAAAAATTATGTTTTTAATTGTTTTTAATTCTGCTAATTCTGAAAATTCTGTGAATTCTGATTCAGACAAAAAAAGACCTACTAGGTTTTTAAAACCTAGCAGGTCTGTTGAAACACGCGAATCAGATTCACCAAACAAGATTAAAACCTTGTCTGAATCAGGATTTTCAGAATTAACAGAATTAGCAGGATTTAAAACCCTTAAACCAAAAATTTAAGGTGAATCATGCTTTTTAATTCTGCTAATTCTGAAAATCCTGTGAATTCTGATTCAGACAAGCTATTGTTTTTTAAAGAAACTAGCCGAACTCAGGTTATGGTTATCAGTCATGCGTTAGCTGAGGAATGAAATGCAAACACCAGCAGTACCACAACCTGCTAATAATATTAAAATATTCCATTGATATCGAAACAATCCCCACAAGGCAATTAACATTAAAACCGCAGAAAAACCATCAAGCCTTCCAGACCAGCCTTGTGGGTATAACACGTGGTAAGTAAAAAATAAGCCCAGTTTGATAATAATCCCCACCACAGCAGCAGTAATTCCTGTGAGTGGGGCAGTAAATGCCCTGTTATTCTGTGTTTTTTCAATCAACGGCGCGCCAACCAGAATAAAAATAAACGAGGGTAGAAAAGTAAAAAATGTCGCAACACTTGCCCCTAAGATTCCCATCCATCCCGCATGTTCTGCACTGACTGACTGCCAACCGCCCACAAAACCGACAAACGTTACTAACATAATCAACGGGCCGGGTGTTGTTTCACCAAGTGCTAACCCATCCATCATTTGCTGCGCACTTAACCATTGATAATCCATAACGCCCGCTTGATAAATATAGGGCAAAGCGGCATAAGCACCACCAAAAGTTAAAAGTGCAACTTTTGTAAAAAACCATGCCATTTGTGATAAAACATGCTGAGTACCATAATAAAAAATAATAATAACAATACTCACCAGCCAAACCAAACAACCAATACTTAACCATCGCCAACTATCACGTTTCGTTGTCGCCGTTGTTGTGATTAAAGGCGTATCATTATCAATGACAGTTGGACTAACTTTTGAAGAAAGAGATGGATTAATCGGTAGGGGTAATACCGCTGTTGGATATAAGCAACTGCCCCAATATCCCAGTAAACCCGCACTGATTACAATAAATGCATAAGGTAGATTAAAAAACGTAATGGCGACTAATGCACTCAGTGCAATTATCCATAACCATGGCGTTTTTAACACTCTTAGACCTATCCGATAGGCAGCAAAGAAAATAATCGCTGTCACAGCGGGTTTAATGCCGTATAAAATCCCTGCGATAACAGGTAATTCTCCCCAACAGATATAAACCCACGCAAATATCATGAGTAGGAAAAATGCAGGGAGTATAAACAGCAAACCCGCCACAATACCGCCCCATGTGCCATGCAGTAACCAACCAATATAAGTTGCCAGTTGTTGTGCTTCAGGGCCGGGTAAAATCATTGTGTAATTTAATGCATGAAAAAACCGTTTCTCAGAAATCCAACGACGTTGCTCTACTAACTCCTGATACATCATACTAATTTGTCCAGCAGGGCCGCCAAAACTGATAAATCCCAGCTTGAGCCAATACCAACAAGCTGTTTTAAAAGATAAATCTTTTTTAGGGGTATCTAAGGGTTGTAAAGACATCGTGTAATCGTAGAAAATAGTTGGTATGGTTACCGTGTAATGATACGAATGGCGTAAATATTGCCTATCGGGTAAACATCATAGAATAGTCGTGTTAATCCAATAACATCAATTATTCTAATGACGGGTATATGGCTGTCAAATTTAACTTTATCTTTAACACAAGCCTGATAAAGTTTTTCCGTTAAATCATAATCATATTATAAGGAATGTTGACATGAAGAAATTACTTCACCTGAGTATTGCCGCTATTTTAGCGAGTTCTGTAACACTTTCTCTCCCTGTTTATGCTGATAAAAAAGCCGCAGAACCTGCTAAAGCCGAAGAGTCGGCAAATACGGGAGGCGATTTCAAAGGGTTTTCCGTAACCCATACCGTTGGTGGCAAGGCTCAACCTGCTTCTGAAGTTGATGGCGACCCACTGGTGTTATTAGGCAAGTTAAAAGCGGATCTAGCCGAACAAGTCAAAAAAGGCAAACCGCTGGAAATGACAACGGAAATTAAACCCGTTTTCAGCGACAAAAAAACAGCTAAAGATCTAAAAGATTTACCACCACTGACTGTCAAAACCACTGTTGGTGCTGATGGTAAAGGGGTAAGCGACATTTCCATGCCCGCTTATCAGAAAAAAGACAAAGATGCCTCTCTGGATTGGCAAGGTTTAACAGGGACATTAAGTTATCCTGAAGATTTCAGCACTATCTCTCAATCTTTTGAAATTGCTGGCTTAACCTTTGACTCAAAAGATTTCAAAGCCACCCTCGATAAAACCACTTTTTCCGCTGATTTAGACGAAACTTTATACCCCACCAAGTTGAGCTTAAATTTACCCTCCCTCGTTGGCGGGGATGACAAATCACAATTTGCGCTCAGTAAAATTATCGTTGATTTCACAGGTAATAAAGGGGCAAGCGGTTTAGAACTGGGTAAAGGCGATATCAGCATTAGTGATATTAGCGTTGACAACAAAGCAGAAGAATCTCAAGTCAAACTGAGCGATCTCTCTATTAAACTGGATGCCTCCGAAGAAAAAGACCTCGCCAGCTATGCCATGCATTTTGCGTTAGGTAAATTACTGATTACCGAACAAGAATTAGATGTTAGCTTTGTCTCCGATTTAGAATTCCGCAAATTAGACGTTGCTGCTTTATTAGAAGTCCAAAAAGCCGCCGCTGAAATGCGTAAGCAACAAATGGAAGGCAAAATGGACGAATCCATGATGGGCATGGCAATGATGGGAACTCTCATGCAAGCCTTACCCAAACTGATTGCTAAATCTCCTGAAATTGCCTTAACCAAATTAAACGTTAAAACAAGCGAAGGCGAATTAGATGGCGGTTTCACCATCAGCTTAGATGGTAGCAAACCTTTAAAAATGGATGACCCTGCCGCTTTAATCGCCGCGCTTTCTGGTAAAGCGGACTTCACCATTGACAAAGCCTTGATTGAACAAATCATGTGGATGCAAATGGCAGAAGGCATGGGCGACCAAGAAATGACGGAAGAGCAAGAAAAGCAAATGCAAACCATGATTGACCAACAAATTGAAAGCGTGGTTAAAGAAGGCTTCTTAGCTCCTGCTGGCGAGCAATTCAAACTGAATGCTACCCTGAAAGCGGGTAAACTCATGGTTAACGGTAAAGAAATGCCTTTACCCATGTAATCCCTAAAACATGTCAGAAAATCGACAGTTTTCCCGCTCTCAGTCAGAGAGCGGACAAAGGGGCACTTATACTGCCCCTTTGTTCTCGACAACCGTATTACTTAATACGCCAATGTCCAATGGCTACAGCCTGTTGCGACTCTCTTGCCTGCCCGAACTTTTCCCACAAACCACATCAACCTTATGTTTTATCTTCATTGACAAGCAACTGCTGGCGGTGATGCAAGTTTTTCCACAACAATCCGCTGTTGAGGTGTTATGCCTCGAAAATGCACGCTATCAACGAGGAACAGAACACAAAGCGCGTTTTATCAGTATTCCAATACCGACCATAGAAACAACCGCAATCCCGTTATTCATCGCGGAAGATATTTATATCGGCGCACTGGTTTTTTTCCTACAACAACAAGGCTTACAACGCTTAAGAACGACTCAATCGCTTTGTTTACTCTATACAAATCAATATTTCCCCTTTAATCAACGCCCTTCTTTAATCCATTGCCCCGCGATGCCACACGGTGTCATTGGTGCGATGCCGTTACTTGACGACTGGGGTATTGTGAGCCGTTTAGCCAGTGAACAAGAACTGATAGGCTGTTATGAAGGACATATTAGTCATTTATTGCGCTATTATCTCAATGAACAAAATAAATTTTCTACCGATTATCGCTATCACCTGTATTGTATCGGCTCATCCGAATTGAGCCAACGAGTGCAACAAGATTTAACCCTGCTAACACATCCTAAAGTCGTTACCTTTACAAACTTAATTCCCAAAGAATTACAGCAATTTCAGGCGTAAATCAGGATTCACTAGACAAGATTAAAACATTGAAGGTGAAAAACGCTTTTTAATCCTGAAAATCCTGTGAATTCTGATTCAGACAAAAAAAGACCTGCTAGGTTTTGAAATCTAGCAGGTCTCTGTTTTATTTTATAAAATCTCGCCGAACCCAGCTTAATTAAGCTGCATTTGCTTGGCGTGTATCCTCTGCATAAACAGGGAATTGTGCGCATAGTTGTTTGACTTGATGACGGACACGGGCTTGTACGTCGGTATTGTTCAAGTCATCTAAAATGTCACAAATCCAATTTGCAATCTGCTTCGCTTCATTTAAGCCCATGCCCCGCGTGGTAATCGCTGGCGTACCAATGCGTAAACCACTGGTGACAAATGGCGATTGTGGGTCGTTTGGCACTGCGTTTTTATTCACGGTGATATGAGATAAGCCTAACGCCGCATCAGCCGCTTTACCCGTAATGCCTTTATTGATTAAATCAACTAAGAACAAGTGGTTATCTGTACCACCAGAGACAATATTGTAACCGCGTTCAATAAAGACGCTAGCCATAGCGCGAGCGTTATCTAAGACTTGTTGTTGATAGGCTTTAAACGCGGGTTGTAAGGCTTCTTTAAATGCAACGGCTTTCGCCGCGATAACGTGCATTAAAGGGCCCCCTTGAGTACCAGGGAAGACGAGAGATTGCAGTTTTTTCTCAATTTCAGGGTTTGCACGGGCTAAAATCATGCCACCGCGAGGGCCACGCAGGGTTTTATGCGTTGTCGTCGTGGTTACGTCAGCAATCGCAACAGGGCTTGGATATAAACCCGCTGCCACTAAGCCCGCAACGTGTGCCATGTCGACGAATAAATACGCGCCCACTTTGTCCGCAATGTCGCGGAATCGTTGCCAGTCGACAATACGAGAATACGCGCTAAAACCTGCAACAATCATTTTCGGTTTATGTTCTAGGGCTAAACGTTCGACTTCTTCATAATCAATTTCACCCGTCGCAGGGTTTAAGCCATATTGTACTGCGTTATAGATTTTGCCTGAGAAATTGACTTTCGCACCGTGGGTTAAATGTCCACCGTGGGCAAGGCTCATGCCTAGTACGGTATCGTGTGGCTCAAGTAACGCCATGTAAACGGCGGCATTAGCTTGAGAACCTGAATGGGGTTGCACATTGGCATAATCCGCATTAAATAGTTGTTTCGCGCGGTCAATTGCCAGTTGTTCAGCGATATCAACAAATTCACACCCGCCATAGTAACGCTTGCTCGGATAACCTTCTGCATATTTATTGGTTAAAACAGAGCCTTGCGCCTCTAACACGCACGGGCTGGTGTAGTTTTCTGAGGCAATTAATTCTAAATGGTCTTCTTGGCGTTGTTGTTCTTGTTGAATCGCATGGAACAATTCGGGGTCAAACTCGGCAATAGTCATATTTTTTGAGAACATAAATTTTTACCCTCATGATTAAAGCGTTAAGGAGAAGTACAAGAATTTTGTCTGACTGGCTAATAAATGAAAATGAATTTTGAAAAAATCGTGACGAGAACAACAGTCATTGAATGAGGTAGGCGCAGTTAATAACGTTAAAAGTTTAGTAAAACGGTAGCAAATTACAATAAATCATCGATTGCAATCGTTTATTTTACCTGACATCAGACAGAGAAGATATGTTTAATCAGCGCATGGACTATTTTAGGCAAAATCGTTGTTAAGAGTTGAAAAAACTGATTTTTTATATTGTTTTTTGCTTAAAGCGACTATAATAAAACGCTTGCAAAAAGAAAGGTTCTGCATAATGACTGAAACAAAAGACTCAGCAAAAAACCAAAAAAGTATGAATGTTCATGTCAGTTTATGCGTCAATGGCAAATATGGTGGATTTAGGCTATAACGCCCTTACTGCTGTTTTAATAAGCGCAAATTATTATGCATGAGGGAAAGTATGGACAAGCGTTGTTGATGAATTCGTCCATCATCATGAGTGCAGAAATCCGTATTGCCTTGGCAGAACTCAGGTTATTTTATGTCTGAAAATATAGTAACCCTCTGTTTTGATTTTTGAATTTCGCAGAGATGGGAATAATAAAATTATTTTTCACCAAAGGAAACCTTATGTTACACATCACGCAAGAACAGCGCATGATTCGTGATATGGCACGCAATTTTGCCCGTGAGCAACTCGCCCCAAATGCAACCCATTGGGATAAAGAAGCGATTTACCCCAAGCAAGCTATTACCGAAATGGGAAAACTGGGATTTTTTGGCATTATTATCCCTGAAGAATGGGGCGGCGTGGGGGCGGATTATGTTTCTTTCGCACTGGCATTGGAAGAAATTGCGGCGGGAGATGGTTCTTGCTCCACAATTATCAGCGTAGTGAACTCACTGGCTTGTATGCCCTTGCTGAAATATGGGACAGAAGCGCAAAAAAATCGCTTTTTAAAACCAATGGCACGCGGGGAATTACTTGGCGCGTTTTGTTTAACCGAACCACAAGCAGGCTCAGACGCGGCTGATTTACGTACTCGTGCGGTACGAGACGGAGACGAGTATGTGCTAAATGGGGTTAAACAGTTTATTACTTCGGGAAAAAATGCCGATTTAGCCATTGTTTTCGCCGTGACAGACCCAAAAGCAGGTAAAAAAGGCATTAGCGCGTTCCTCGTACCGACTCATAGTAAAGGCTATATTGTCGCTCGACTGGAGGAAAAATTAGGGCTACATGCCTCTGATACAGCTCAAATTATTTTAGAAAATCTCCGTATTCCTGCTGACCATTTGTTAGGGGCAGAAGGCGAGGGCTATAAAATCGCTTTAGGCAATTTAGAAGGCGGGCGTATTGGTATTGCTTCCCAGTCGGTCGGTTTAGCCCGTGCAGCCTATGAAGCAGCATTGCAATATGCCAAAGACCGCCAAACATTTGGCAAGCCAATAATTCAACATCAAGCCATTGCTTTCCGTTTAGCCGATATGGCGACTCAGATTGAAGCGGCACGTTTATTAATTTGGCAAGCGGCAAATTTACGTGACCAAGGTTATCCTTGCCTCAAAGAAGCCAGCATGGCAAAACTCTTTGCCTCAGAAATGGCGGAGAAAGTCTGCTCACAAGCTATTCAAATTCATGGCGGTTATGGCTATTTGCGCGATTTTCCCGTAGAGCGGATTTATCGCGATGTGCGCGTGACACAAATTTATGAAGGCACAAGCGATATTCAACGTATGGTTATCAGTCGTGCGTTAGCTGAGGAATGAAATGCAAACACCAGCAGTACCACAACCTGCTAATAATATTAAAATATTCCATTGATATCGAAACAATCCCCACAAGGCAATTAACATTAAAACCGCAGAAAAACCATCAAGCCCTCCAGACCAGCCTTGTGGATATATAGTAACCGTATCATAAAGTGATTTAAATCTAGGACTGGCAGTCCTGTGAGGACTGCTAGTCCTTCGCATCGTTTTATAATACGTTTGCTATAACACATGGTAAGTAAAAAATAAGCCCAGTTTGATAATAATCCCCACCACAGCAGCAGTAATTCCTGTGAGTGGGGCAGTAAATGCCCTGTTATTCTGTGTTTTTTCAATCAACAGCGCGCCAACCAGAATAAAAATAGGTGGTGCTAAACAAGTCAGGTTTTAAATACGTAAAACCCGACTTTTATTTGTATTTCCTTCTGCTAACAAGTTTTGCTCCCATAAGGGTATAAACCATTTATAAAAGTCATCGATTGAGCAGAACAGGCTTGTTATCATATTCATGATCGTGCCTTGGAAATAGGTACAACTTTTTGTAGTGCTAAACGAGTCAGATTTTAGTGATTCATTTTAACCTTCTTGTCTGAATCAGGATTTACGCATTTAAAACCCAACTTGTTTAGGGCATTACCCAATTTTTTATTTCAGCCCTTCTATTTTTCCAGATTTTACTGTTAATACTATGTTTTGTATTAATTATCTTACAGCACTGGAATTGTCATACTATTTTAACCCGAGTTAATTTATAAAATCTCGCAAAATTCGGGTTAAATAACTATTCACTGAACTCAGGCTACCTTGTAAATCGCAGATTGATAAGTGATAGATTTTAATAACAACAGACAAATGGCTAAGCGATGAATATAAAAGAAAAAATAAGCGTATTACCACCATTATTGCAGGGAGAGGCACAGCGTTTATGGGAGGATTTTTGTCAACGCGCAAGTGCAATGCAACAGCAACTCATTGAGCGACAAGCGAGTATTGCCGAAACCTTACCGTTGGTTTGGGCATGTAGTCCTTTTGTGGCGCGTCATTGTGTGCAGTATCCTGATTTATTAGAAAATTTAATCAAAACAGGGGATTTATTAAGCCCACCTGATGCATATCCAAGTCATTTAGAAGATTTTTTAGGCGATACGCCGAATGAAGCGAGTTTATCGCAAAAATTACGTTTATTTCGTCGGCGGGAAATGGTGCGGATTGCGTGGCGGGATTTAGCGGGCTGGGCATCGGTTGAGGAAACTTTAAAATCATTATCAGATTTAGCGGATGCATTGATTGATGGCAGTTTAAGCCGTTTATATGCACAGTTGTGCAAACAATTTGGTACACCTTGCGATAAAAATGGCGTTGCGCAGTCATTAATCGTCTTAGGTATGGGAAAACTGGGCGGACAAGAGTTAAATTTCTCATCCGATATCGATTTGATTTTTGTCTATCCTCATGCGGGCGAAACGGTGGGCGGTGCAGGACGCGCCCGCGATAATCATGAGTTTTTTACCCGTTTAGGACAGCAATTAATCAATAGTTTACATACGATTACGGTGGATGGCTTCGTTTTCCGTGTGGATATGCGTTTGCGTCCTTTTGGTGATAGTGGCTCATTAGTCTTAAATTTTAATGCCCTAGAAGAATATTATCAGTTGCAAGCCCGTGATTGGGAACGTTATGCAATGATTAAAGCGCGGGTAGTGGCAGGGGATAAGAAAGCGGGACAGGTTTTATTAAATATGCTCCGCCCGTTTATCTATCGGCGTTATCTGGATTACAACGCTTTTGAATCCTTGCGCAATATGAAAGCGTTAATTGACCAAGAGGCGAAGCGTAAAGGGCTGGAAAATAATATTAAATTGGGCGCGGGTGGAATTCGTGAGGTTGAGTTTACTTGTCAAACTTTTCAGTTAATTCGCGGTGGACGACAACCCGCTTTACAGCAACGACATTTATTAACCACGCTCGCCCATTTGGAAAAATATCGCTATTTATCTCCAACCGTCACGGCGGGCTTGCGTGAGGCTTATTTATTTTTACGGCTGGCAGAAAATCATTTGCAAGCGATTGATGACCGACAAACGCAGACCTTGCCCGATGATGAGCTAAATCGTTCGCGTTTGGCATGGAGTTTGGGATTTAGCGATTGGGCGCAATTTTTGGCAGTATTGGAGAAGCATCAAGCTTTAGTACACGAACAGTTTCAAACTGTGATAACACCTTTAGATGCGCAAAGTGGTGTTAATCATTCTGTCAGTCCATGGCTGACGTTGTGGTTGCGCGTTGCTTCTGCGGTGTCTGATGAGACGCAAAAAACTTTATTTGTCAGTGCTGGTTATGTCAATCCTGATGAGGCTTTAGCGCATTTACAGCGAGTTGCACAGTCGCACGCCTTGCAGAAATTGAGTCGGCAAGGGCGAGAGCGTCTTGATAAGTTAATTCCATTGGTTTTGGAAATGGTGAGCGAGTTACCGCAAAAAGATATTGCCTTGTCGCGTTTATTGGATTTAATCAGCACGATTGCACAGCGTAGCGTTTATTTAGCCTTATTAATTGAACGTCCTGCAGTTTTACGTCAATTAATTTATTTTTGTGCAAATAGTGCTTGGGTTGCGGAACAAATTACCCGTTATCCCTTGTTAATGGATGAATTATTAGACCATCGTGGCTTATACGATATGTTAAAGCCGAATGAGCTGGATAATGAATTGAGTCATTTATTGCAACATTTGCCCGCTGATGATTTGGAAATGCAGATGGATTGCTTGCGCCAATTTAAACGTGCCAATGTGATGCGAGTAGCGACCGAAGAAATTGCGGGCAATATGACCCCGATGATTGCCAGCGATTATTTAGCCGCCATTGCAGATACGTTAGTCCGTCGTGCTTTAGTCATGGCGTGGGATTATTTAATAGCAAAGCATGGTGTGCCGTATTGTGTAGTTGCAGGACAAAAACGCCCCGCGCATTTTTGTATTGTGGCTTATGGTAAAGCGGGTGGAATAGAGTTAAGTTATGGCTCTGATTTAGATATTGTTTTCTTGCATGACAGTGAAGGGGAATCCCAGCAAACCGATGGGGAAAAGCCTTTAGAAAACAGTGTGTTTTTTGTGCGTTTAGCACAGCGGATTATTCATATTTTAATGACGAATACCGCTGGTGGTTCATTGTATGAAGTTGACCCGCGTTTGCGTCCAGGCGGGGCATCGGGTTTGTTAGTCAGTGGTTTTGAGGCTTTTCAGTCGTATCAACATCACGAGGCGTGGACATGGGAACATCAAGCGTTAGTGCGAGCGCGTGCGGTTGCTGGTGAGTCCGCATGTTTAGCGCGTTTTGAGCAGATTCGTCGTGAGGTGTTGAGTTTACAACGCGACCCTGAAAAATTGCGTTTAGACGTGTTAGAAATGCGTCAAAAAATGCGCGATAACTTGAATAAAACTAATTCACAACAGTTTGATATTAAACAGGGAAATGGGGGCATTATCGATATTGAATTTATGATTCAATATGCAGCATTGCGTTGGTCGCATCAGTATCCGCAATTGTTGACAACAACAGGGGTGATTCCGATGTTAAAACGGTTAGCGGAACAAGGGCTTATTCCTGAGTTAGCTTGTGAGCAGTTGAGTACGGCTTACCATGTTTATCGAGCAGAAACACATCGTTTAGCCTTACAAAATCAATCGGCTTATCTTGCACCTGATGCGTTTAATGAACATCGTCAGCAAGTTTGTGAATGGTGGCAAATGCTGCTTGGCGATAATAAGGCAAGTCCAAACTAACCCCCCGTTTTGTACATTTTTTAAAATAAAACAGAAACCTGCTAGGTTTTTAAAATCTAGCAGGTCTGTCGGAACACGCGAAAAGGATTCATCAGACAAGATTAAAACATTGTCTGAATCAGGATTTTCAGGATTAACAGAATTAGCAGGATTTAAAATCTTTAAACCAAGTAATGCGAATCACGCTTTTCAATCCTGCTAATTCTGAAAATTCTGTGAACTCTGATTCAGACAAAAAAAGACCTGCTAAGTTTTGAAAACCTAACAGGTCTCTGTTTTATTTTAGAAAACTCGGTTAACTCGTTGTTTTAGCGATAACCCGCACTTTCAGCGGCTAAAGCCTCCGCAACGGCTTGTTGCATTTCGCGAGTGCGTTTACGTTCTAAGTGCATCATGATTAAGCCTGAGATAAAGACGACTGTGGAAACAAGCAGAATAATAATTGTTGCCAATGCATTAATTTTCGGGCTAACGCCTAAGCGCACGCTGGAGTAAATAACCATCGGTAAGGTGGTTGAACCTGGCCCTGAGGTAAAGCTGGCAATGACTAGGTCATCTAAAGAAAGGGTAAATGCTAATAACCAGCCTGAAATAAGCGCGGGGGCGATAATGGGCAGGGTGATGACAAAAAACACTTTTAGTGGTGGCGCGCCTAAATCCATTGCCGCTTCTTCAATTGAGTTGTCCAATTCACGCAAGCGCGAGGTGGTGATAACGGCGACATAGGCTGTGCAAAAAGTGACGTGTGCTATCCACATGGTTAATAAGCCACGTCCTTCAGGAAATCCAATGGTTTGCTCTAAGGCAACAAACATCAGGAGCAGGGATAATCCTGTAATCACTTCAGGCATGACTAAGGGGGCAGTAATTAAGGCGGCAAAGGTCACTTGTCCGCGAAAACGCCGAAAGCGCGTCATGACTAAACCCGCTAACGTGCCCAGAATCACAGCACTGGTTGCGGTAAAAACGCCCAGTTTTAAGCTCATCCATGCCGCTTCGAGCATTTGTTCATCTTGTAGTAATTCACCGTACCATTTTGTCGAGAAAGTTGACCAAACTGTAACGAGGCGATTTTCATTAAACGAGTAAATCATCAGGATGATGATAGGCGCGTAAAGAAAGATGTAACCGAGAAAAAGCATTGACCATAAAAAGCCTGAATTTGCCTTATTCGACATGGTATTTAAGCCTCTGTTTGACGGTTTTGATAACGGTTAAAGATGATTATCGGGACTATCAGCAGGAGTAGCATGATAATCGCAACGGAAGAGGCAACAGGCCAATCGCGATTATTGAAGAATTCTTGCCATAAAACTTTACCTATCATCAGCGTATCAGGCCCTGCGAGGAGTTCAGGGACGATAAATTCACCTACGACGGGAATAAAGACCAGCATAGAGCCTGCAATAATGCCACCCATTGAGAGCGGAATTGTTACGGTTAAAAAGGCTTTAATCGGTTTACAGCCTAAATCCGCTGCGGCTTCTAGCAGGGAATGATCCATTTTGACCAAGTTGGTATAAAGTGGCAGAATCATAAACGGTAAGTAGTTGTAAACTAAACCAACATAGACGGCAAATGGGGTATAAAGCATTTCTATGGGTTGGTCAATAACGCCTAAACCAATGAGAAAATTGTTAATAATCCCGTTATTTTTCAGCAAGCCAACCCACGCATAAACCCGAATAAGAAACGATGTCCATGAGGGTAAAATCACCAGCATTAATAATACATTACGAATAGAACTATCTGCATTAGCGATGGCGTAAGCGATGGGATAGCCTATCAGTAGGCATAATAATGTGGTGAAAAAAGCAATAGTCAGCGAACTGAGATAGGCACTGATATATAAGTTATCAGTCCATAAATACGCATAGTTACCTAATTTTAAAGTTAATTGTACGACATCATCTTCACGCACAATTAATGGCGTATAAGGGGGGATGGAAATTGCGGCTTCACTGAAGCTGATTTTTAAGACTATCGCGAAGGGAATCAGGAAAAACAGTAGAAACCAAATATATGGCACTGCAATGACGAAAAAACGCGGTTTCGGCAACCAAGGGTTAAAAAAATTAATCATGATGTCAGCACCACCATGCTTTCTGAATGCCAACTGATATAAACTTCATCTTTCCAAGTCACGCTTAATTTAGAGAATCGCCCTTGATTCGCAACAATGACTTGTACCCGTTTGCCCGAGTCTAAATTGATGTAGTAAATGGAATGACTGCCTAAATAGGCGATGTCGTGAACAATACCTTTTGCCCAGTTATAGTCGCCTTCAGGTTGTTCTGTCAGAATCGAAATTTTTTCAGGACGAATCGCAACCCAGACTTGCATCCCCTCTTCGCCTGTAATGCCATGTTCTACATAAAATTTATTCGGCATCGTAGGGCAATCAATCACGACATAATCAGGCTCGTCTTCAATCAAAATCCCTTCAAACATATTTGCCGAGCCAATGAATTCTGCTGTAAAGCGACTGTTTGGGGTTTCATAAACGGCACTGGGCGCGCCAATTTGCAATAAACGTCCTTTATCCATAATGCCAATGCGCCCCGCCATCGTCATGGCTTCTTCTTGGTCATGAGTCACCATTACACACGTCACACCAACACGTTCTAAAATCTCCACTACTTCTAACTGCATTTGTCCACGCAATTTTTTATCGAGTGCGCCCATAGGCTCATCTAACAATAACAATTTAGGCTTTTTCGCTAAACTCCGCGCTAATGCTACCCGTTGCTTTTGCCCGCCTGACAATTGATGCGGTTTACGCTTCGCATATGGTGACATACGCACAAGCTCCAACATTTTCGCCACTTGCTCAAGGCGTTCTGCTTTAGGAATATTATCTTGCTTTAAACCAAATTCGATATTCTGTGCAACGGTTAAATGTGGAAAAAGCGCGTATGATTGAAACATCATATTAACGGGGCGCAAATAAGGCGGAATAGATGACATATCTTGCCCATCAATATAAATTTTCCCCTCTGTTGGTACTTCAAAACCTGCTAACATCCGTAATAAAGTAGATTTACCACAGCCTGAACTCCCCAATAATGCGAAAATCTCACCCTTATTAATGGTTAAACTGACATTATCAACGGCTACAAATTTATCAAAGGTTTTTGTAACGTTTTCAATGCGAATATAGTTAGCATTATGAGAGGATGGCGATATAGGCTTACTACTATCGTTTGCTAATGCGGAGGGGTCTTCTTCAACCACTGCCATAATGGGACATCTCCTTAAGATAAAGGCTTATAAAATAAAGGAAGTTATTGGTAAAGAAATGTAAAATATGTCATTAGATATACACAATACTACACAGCAAATTTAAATTTGTAACGCCTCTATTTATTGCTATGCAAAAAATGAGAAATTGTTTTGCTTTAATTGCAATATGTAATTGTACTGACCTTATTTAGTTATTTTCCCGAGAACATTGATGTATTATATTTTCATGCTTGTCGCGCTTGTCTTTGCCTCTCCTGAAAACGATACGACCACTTAAGCTGCTATGCGATTGTACTTAAAGTATTACTTTGTCACTATTACCACTCATATTGATATTACTACTATTCCTTTTAGTGACATCCATTAACTCATGAATATCGTCATGAATGTCTCACAAATACACATACTTGTTGTAGATGATGCACAACTCATCCGCAATATGATGGTACAAGTGTTAAAAAAAGCAGGCTATATCGTCAATACCGCAGAAAATGGGCAAGAAGCAGTCGACTACTTCACTGAACATCATCCCGATTTAATCCTTATGGATGCTGACATGCCGATACTTAACGGCTTAGAAGCCTGTCAACGCATACGAGACCTACCAGAAGGCAAAAACGTTCCTATCCTCATCGTTACTGCATTTGGTGAACGTGAATGGGTCGACCGTGCTTACCAAATGGGCGCGACGGATTATTTAACAAAACCCGTTAATTGGCACGTCCTACGCAACCGCATCCACTACATCCTTCAAGCCCGACAAGCTGAAGAAGCCCTCTTTGAAGAAAAAGAACGCGCACAAGTTACCCTTGCCTCTATTGGTGATGGCGTTATCACCACCGATGCTGATGGCAATGTTGACTACATCAACCCCGTCGCCACCCGCCTGACAGGCTGGACAGCCGCTAAAGCCTATGGTCGCCCGCTACAAAACGTCTTTTTTATCATTGACGAAACCACAGGCGAAGCCGTCCCCATTTCATTACAACGCTGTTTAGAACAAGGCGAAATCGACGATATTGCAAAAGAAAATCACGTTTTATTTAACCATCAAACCAAAGATTATTTTGCGATAGAAGACTCCGTTGCCCCTATCCGTGACCGCAAAGGCAATATTATCGGCGTAGTCGTTGTCTTTCACGATGTCACCGAATTAGTTTACAAATCCAAACATGACTCCCTAACCGACCTCTACAACCGTCGTGAATTCGAATCTCGTTTAAAACGCATTCTCCACACCCGCACCCCAACCGAGCATTGCTTGCTCTACATGGATTTAGACCAATTTAAAATTGTCAATGACCTTTGCGGACACGAAGCAGGCGACCAACTGCTAAAAGATATAGCACTACTCCTTAAGCAACGAGTTAAAGAATACAATGGTTATGGACGCGCTACGCTTGCCCGTTTAGGTGGCGATGAATTCGGCTTACTCCTAGAAAAATGCAATTTAGAACAAGCACTCAAAATTGCTAATAACATCCGTGTTGCAGTAGAAACCTACCGATTTTTCTGGCGTAGCGATGCCCAAGAAACAGGCGTTTTTAGCATTGGTATCAGCATCGGTCTTGTCCCTTTCAACACCGAACATGCTCCCCAACATGACGTATTAGCCATGGCAGATGCCTCCTGTTTCGCCGCCAAACACGCAGGACGCAACATTGTCCACGTCTATCAAGAAAAACACGCCGAACAACTCGAACGCCATAAAGAAATTCAATGGGTTTCCCTGATTAACGACAATCTCACCCGTGAAAATGGCTTTTCCCTCTACTATCAACCCATCATGCCCCTCTCAGAACCTGAACAAGGGTTCTACTACGAAATTCTGCTACGCATGGACGACCAACGAGGTAACTTACTCTCCCCTGGTTCATTCCTATCAGCAGCAGGACGGCACAACTTAATGCCCGTTTTAGACCAATGGGTTGTAAAAACTGTCCTCCAATGGTTTGTTGACAACCCGCGCTACATCCCTCAACTCACCCTATTATCAATCAACATATCGGGACACTCCCTCAGCGATAAAAACTTTTTAACCACCGTTATCGATGACATCCGTCATGCACCGATCCCCCCTTACAAACTCTGCTTTGAAATCAACGAAACCAGCGCGATAACCAACTTAAGTGGTGCAGTCAACTTCATGACCCAATTGAAAAAGCTCGGCTGTCGATTTGCCTTAGATAACTTTGGCTCTGGCATGTCCTCCTTTAACTACCTGAAGAACTTACCAATAGACTTTATAAAAATAGATGGGGATTTTGTAAAAGGAATCGTCAACGACCCGATAGACTACGCCACCGTAAAAGCCATCAACGACATTGGGCACTTAATGCACTTAAAAACCATTGCTGAACGGGTAGAAACCAAAGCGATTTTAGACAAACTCAAGGGAATTAACGTCGACTACGTACAAGGCTACTGGGTCGGAGAACCACAACCCCTTAAAATTAAAGAAATGATTCACAAAAGCTAAACACTTCATGCTTCAAACGGATTTATAGCTAAAGTTGTCACCTGCCATCCAAACTGCTGTAAATCGACTTTACCCTGCCAAAAAATCACCCCTTCCGCTTCTAACAATTGTTTTTGCCATAAATACAAATCACTATCCAGCGGAAAAGAAATTTTTCCCTGTGCATTCAACACTCGAAACCAAGGCACGTCACTATCAGGCGGTAAATGATGCAACGCATACCCCACTAAACGCGCCTGACGCGGTAAACCCGCTAAACGCGCAATCTGCCCATAACTCGCAACGTTACCGACGGGGATTTGTTGGACGATTGACCAAATGTGGGAGTATAGGCTTGAGGAGGACATAGCGATTTTAATCTGAGTTCTGCGAGTTTCTTTTAAAAAGACAACAGCTTGTTTGAATCAGAATTCACAGAATTTTCAGAATTAGCAGAATTAAAAAGCGTGATTCGCATTAATTTCTTGGTTTAAGGGTTTTAAATCCTGCTAATCCTGTTAATTCTGAAAATCCTGATTCAGACAAGGTTTTAATCTTGTCTGGTGAAACCTTTTCACGTGTTCCGACAGACCTGCTAGGTTTTCAAAATCTAGCAGGTCTCTGTTTTATTTTATAAAACTTGCCGAACTCACGTTAAATATAGTAAACACACTATAAAACGATGCGAAGGACTGCCAGTCCTAAATTTAGTCACTTTATGGTACGTTTACTATAGGGTTTAAAAACCTAATAGCTCCCTATATCTGACTAAAAGATTTCGTTGAACTCAGGCTATAATAATAGCTATGGTAAAATATCAATATTTTCATGTAATTTCTTGTTTTTTTTAATCAAGTTAAATATGTATAAAACAATAGATTTATTTGCAGGAATTGGTGGCATCCGTCTAGGGTTTGAAGCGCATAAATGTAAAAATGTCTTCTCCTCAGAATGGGACAAAGATGCACAAAAGATGTACTTTGCCAATTTTAATGAACAACCTCATGGCGACATCAATCTCATTCAACCGAAAGATATTCCTGACCATGATATTTTATTAGCAGGCTTTCCTTGCCAACCGTTTAGCATTGCAGGTAAAGGCTTAGGATTTGCGGATACACGTGGCACATTGTTTTTTAATATTGAAACTATTTTAGCCACGAAAAGACCACGTGCATTTTTATTAGAAAATGTTAAACGTTTAACAACGCATGATAACGGTAAAACCTTTGCAATAATTTTAGAAAAACTCCAACAATTAAACTATTCAGTTTTCTATCAAGTGCTTAATTCATTAGATTTTGGTTTACCTCAAAAACGAGAACGCATTTATATTGTCGGTTTTTCTCAACCACTTAATTTCCAATTTCCAAAGCCATTAGGATATTACAAACCACTCGCCGATGTTTTGGAGCATGATGATAATGTTCCTAAAAATTATTATTTATCCGATGCTTTAAAACAAAAACGGTTACAGCTTGTGAAAGGAATACCGCCTTATCCTTCTATTTGGCATGAAAATATTGGAGGAAATATTTCTGCCTTACCCTATTCATGTGCTTTAAGAGCAGGAGGTAGTTATAACTATTTAGTAGTCAATGGCTTACGGCGTTTAACTGATAGAGAAATGTTACGTTTACAAGGATTTCCTGAAGATTTTAAAATTAACTTGCCTTATTCAGCCATTCGTAAAGTTGTTGGTAATTCGGTCTCTGTTCCTGTCATTCAAGCGATTGCTGAAGAAATGATAAAATCATTACAACAACAAGCAAAACCCCCACTTAAACCATTACAATTCAACCTATTCGAATCAACATTGTGACAACTATTAAAGATGCTAAATACGCATTAGATAAAATCATTGATAAGGCGCGAGTACATTTTTATAAACCAATTCAAATCGCTGAAATACTTTACCGTGATCGGGTAATACAAGATATTAATCTCATTGATTTAGCAACTTATCGGATAAGTTCGAAAAAATGGCGGGACATTATTTGTTTACAATTTTTAGGTAGAACGAGTGCCTCTTCAGCACGTTATCAAGATGATTTATTCAACGATAACGCAATTCCTCCTCCAATATTAGCTTGTTTAGGTGAAGAAAATCGCATACATCAAGGTATCGTTGAAGCCTATATTTATCATCGATTTGCTCAACGAATTGGACAATTATCAACTGGGTTAGATTACTGTCAAACACATGATGCAAACACATTTCAACTCAGAGAGTTTTTAGCTCTTTTTTGGCACGAAGCGGGATTACGCCGTAGTATAGATAAAGTTTATGAAATCATTGTTTACGCGCTTTTCTCCACTTTAGTAGAAGTTTTAGAAGTTAATATTGATGTCAGCATTAATACTGAGAAAAAGACAATATTACAAGATTTTGAAGATTTTACAGAAGCAGTGATTCAATTAAATGCTAAAAAAACACATTATCGCTTAAAAGCACGAATCAATCGCACTGGCGTAACTAATGCTGCTGACAGAGGGTTAGATATGTGGGCTAACTTTGGGTTAGCCATACAAGTCAAACATCTTTCACTAACTGAAGAACTGGCAGAAAATATAGTAACCGCTATATCCGCTGACCGTATTGTTATTGTGTGTAAAGATGCAGAAAAAAAGATAATCGTTTCATTATTAAATCAAATGGGTTGGAAATCAAAAATACAAAGTATTTTAGTAGAAAGTGATTTAATTCGTTGGTATGAAAAAGCATTGCGTGGAGAATTTGCAAATACTATTGCACATCATATCCTTAATAAACTGTCTGCTGAAATTCAACTTGAATTTCCTAGCACTGATAAAACAGAATTTATGGCATTTTTAAAAACGAGAGGCTATGAGACATTGACGCATAACTTTTGGTTATAAAATCATCTTTACGTATTTTTAACCTGAGTTCGGCGAGTTTCTTTTAAAAAAGACAATAGTTTGTTTGAATCAGAATTAACAGGATTTAAACCCCTTAAACCAAGAAATTAGTGCGAATCACGCTTTTTAATTCTGCTAATTCTGAAAATTCTGTGAATTCTGATTCAGATAAAAAAAGACCTACTAGGTTTTGAAAATCTAGCAGGTCTTTGTTTTTTTATAAATCCCGCAAGGCTCAAGTGATTTTTACGCATTCCCACGCAAAAGAGCGTGAGAACGGGTAAAAATAACCTTACAACACCGTATCCAGCTCTACATCAAACGTATTCAAAATCACGTCAATCGCGGACATTCTTGCACCGTGTTGTACTGCGTCTAAAATATCCGCGTCATCCCAACCTAATGCCCGTAATGCATTTAAATCAGCAACATCCGCTTTTTTGCAGTTTTTCACCGATTTTAAAACAAAAGTCAGCATTTTGTTTTCTTTCTCGCTTAATTTTGGGCTTTGTTGCGTCTGCTTGAGATGTGCCACATCATCCATTTGCCAGCCCATCAAGTTGACCAGTAAAGCAGTATTAAAATCAATGCAATATTGACAATTGGTGTTGCTAGACACTAACAAACGCACGCACGCCAATAAAGGCGCGGATAGCGTTTTGTGGGTCATGTAGTAGTCAATAAAATTGAGTTGTTGTTTATAAAGTTCTGGGCTAATACTCCAAATCTGTGAGGAGTTTGGCACTCTGCCCCGTAATGCAATGATGTGTTTGTATAATTCGGCGATTTCACCCGTTGCAGTTTCTGGGCTGATGGTTCTAATTAAGGGCATGGTAGTCTTCCTTTTAAAGTAGTTGACCGATTAGTCAAGGGCTAGTTTAAATAGAAGTTGACTATTTAGTCAAGTGGTAATGTAATAAAAAAGGACTAGCCCTATTTAAATAGCTACTAGTCCTTAATATTTAAAAAATTTTATTTATAGCGTAATTTTTGTTCCCAGCAATTCAAGGAATTTTGCTAACCATTGCGGATGGGCTGGCCATGCGGGGGCGGTGACTAAGTTGCCGTCGACATAGGCATCGGTCACAGCAATATCGACCCAGCAACCGCCTGTATTATTGATTTCTGGCGCGACAGCAGGATAAGCCGAGCAGCTTTTACCGCTCACAACGCCCGCCGCAGTGAGAATTTGCGCACCGTGACAAACAGCAGCAATGGGTTTGTTGGTTTCGGCGAAGTGTTTGACGATTGTAATAATGTCAGGATTTAGGCGTAAATATTCAGGCGCACGTCCCCCTGGAATTAAAAGCGCGTCGTAGTCACTGGCTTTAATATCGGCAAAGGTGGCGTTGAGGGTGAAATTATGCCCGACTTTTTCGCTGTAGGTTTGGTCGCCTTCAAAATCATGGATAGCAGTTCGAACAATATCACCTTGTTTTTTCTGGGGACAAACGGCGTGGACAATGTGCCCTACCATGGTTAGGGCTTGGAACGGTACCATGATTTCATAATCTTCAACATAATCACCCGCTAAAAGCAGAATTTTTTTAGCACTCATCATGAACTCTCTGAATAAATGGGAGGGATTGTTTTGCTTGTTAAATGGGAGCGTAACAAGCCCTTATTCAGTGTGGGAGTTGTTGGGAATAATCAAGTTGATTTTGTCGGTGTTGCCAAATTGCTGGCGTGTAAACCGCATTCTTTTTTCGTGCCTGCTTCCCACCACCAACGCCCTTCGCGCTCATGTTGATGCGGTAAAACAGGGCGGGTACAGGGTTCACAGCCGATGCTAACAAAGCCTTTTTCGTGTAAAGGATTATAAGGAACTTCATAGAGTTGGATGTAGTTCCACACTTGGACGGATGTCCAGTTAGCAAGCGGGTTAAATTTGACTAAGGTTTTTTCTGCGGTAGAAAATGCGTTGTCTTTTTCAATGACGGCAAGTTGTGCACGAGTGTCTAGGCTTTGGTCTTTGCGTTGTCCTGTTATCCATGCGTCGAGTTGGCTCAGTTGGCGTTTAAGTGGTGCAACTTTGCGGATGCCACAGCATTCTTGATGTCCGTCTTGTAGAAAGCTGAATAAGCCTTTTTCTTTGACAAACCGTTCTAATGCGCTCGTTTCAGGGGTGAGTATGTTTAAATCGCAGTGGTAATGGGTACGAACTGTTTCTAAAAAGCGATAAGTTTCAGGGTGTAAACGTCCTGTATCTAAACAGAAAACCGTAACGGATTTTTTAAGCAGTTGATAGACCATGTCGATAAGGACGACATCTTCAGCCCCACTGAAGGCAATCGCTATATTTTCATAATGTTGTAATGCAAGTTGTAGAATTGCTTTAGGGGATTGGCTGGCATAATCAGCCGCATAGGTTTGAATTTGTTCGTCTGTGAAGCGGGCAGTCATGAATATTTCCTGTCATAAAAACATTGCTATCAGACTTTATTGTATTTTCTTTTCTAATCTTCTGAAACTTATAATAAACACGCCTATAGCGATAACTAAATGTTACGTTTTTGGATAACATTTTGTTTAATTTAGTTTTTTCAATCAACTAGCTGTTGATGAATATTAGGCGCATGACTTAAACCGTATTGAGGTTAGAAAGTGGTTTATCCAACTGTGCATAATAGGCATTTTGGTAATTAATCCCTTGATATAGCACCCATTGACAGTGGGCAAAGTAACGCGGGAAATCGTAACCACTGGCGCGAAATAAATCGGCGTAGTTAAACCAAATAATTAACAATGTGGGATAAAAAAGACATTTTTGCAATAAATTGCCTGTTATCCGCCCAATAATCCCTTTTTCCCAGTCCATCATTGCCAATTGTTCCGCGTGAAACCGCAAATGCATTCGTTCATCTTGCAAAATGTGATGACAAAGATGTTTTAACAATGCGGATTGTGTCGCGCGTGCCAGCGCAGTGTAGTAAACATCGGCAATCATTTCAGCAACCTGTAGAACACGAATAGAGAAACGGAGGTTAAATTGTCGCCGTAATGCACGGAAACAGTGATCTAAGTGATTATGTTTAGTCGTTGGAATTTCCCATTTTTTCATGTAAGTAGCGAGCAGTAAGGCATGGCGTTGTTCTTCACGGATAAAGAGTTTTATCGCGTCGACGTAATGCGCATCTGCTTGCGTGTGGGCATATTGTTGGGCAAAGCTTAATAAGTGTTTACCTTCAGAATTTTCACCGCGTTGAAAGGCTTGGAGCGATTGGCGGATAAGGGTTTGTTGGGCTGGGGATAAGTCATCAGGCAATTGCCAGTCAACACTTTTAAGGGTTTTTTGATTACTCAGAAAGTACTTAAGCCATGTTTGTGATTGTTGTTGATTGTGCATGTTGAAAACTCACAGGCTATAAAATTAGGGGGTATGAGTGTGATGTTGAAAACGGGTTAAGGTGTGAACAACATCAGGTTTTAGCAATAAACGCAGGATTAAACGCAGTAGCCACGTATTGCGACAGTAAGGATATAGTTTATAGGCAAGATAAAATAAGGGATTACGTTTTAAACCTAACAGGTTAGCAATTTGTGGATGTGCAAAATAGGCTTGAAACTGGCACAGTATCCAATATCGCCAACTGCCTAAATCATCACGATAAACTTGATAAAAACGGGCGGTGTAAGCATTATTCATTAATTGATTAGTGCGATGTTTAGCGCGATAAGTACAAAATTGGACATAATCGGCAGGAAAATCTTGAATATGTAAGCCTTGTGCAATGGCATACATATCTTGATAGTAGCTATTAATTGCTTTATCAGTTAATGGTTTAGCGTTTAAATATTGATAACCTTGAATACCGTATTCAACTAACATGCTTAAGACTTCAATAAATGCTTTATTAGAAATACTGGTTTCTTGTGCCGCTTCCAATCGCTGATGAATTGCCCGAATCGCGCTTAAAATTTGTGGGGTTTGCTGTTTTGGGGAAAAGAATAGGGTTTGATTGTACAAAAATGTGTTAATAAACCGTTGTTGTGGGTTTTCGGTAAAGCGCAAGTTGGCAAACATCCAATGATTTTCGCGGGTCAGAGGGAATTCTGCCGCTGTTCCCACATAAATCAGTAAGATATTTTCTACGTCGCCCCAAATTTTGCGCGTGATGTCACTGCCAAAATAGTCGTTTTGCATAGTAGAATACTTTAAATTACAAAGTTAAAAAGCAAAAAAATAGGATTTATGAGGCAGTTGATGCCGTTGATATGCTTAATGTCGTACTGAATTTTTTCGGACGTAACCACGCACGAACACGCTGTTTTCCTAATACATTTATGAGAAATGAAATAACGATGACATAGCTATCAAGGCTTAATGAAGATTGTTCAATATAGCGTTTGTCTAAATAGGCAGAAACACGTGCACTGTGTCCGCTGTATAATTGCGCTAGCCCTGTAATGCCTGATGGTAATGACCAACGCGCATCAAATGCGGGTTTATCCCAGCCTAAACGCACAATATCTGCTTGGGTTAATGGTCGCGGTGCAACAATCGTCATTTCACCCCGTAATATATTGATAAATTGTGGTAATTCATCCAGCCCTGTTGCTCGCAACCATCGCCCAACACGGGTCACGCCTTGCGCATTCATACTGCGAAATTTGAAAATCATGAAAGGTCGGCGATATTGTCCAATACGTTGTTGTTTAAATAAAATCGTGCCACGGTCATCTAAATAAATACTGATAACAATAATGAGCATTACGGGGGCAAAGAGTAGGCAACCGACGGTTGCTAAACCAATATCAAGCGGACGTTTTAAACGGTAAGACATGTTTTTTCCTTTGTAATGCAAAGTATGAAGGGAGAAAAAATCCCGCAATGAACACGGGATTTTTATTTAATTCAACTATTAAGCAGTGATAATTTTGCCATTAACGGCTTTAGTCTGTTGCGTAGCAAGTTCTGCATCTTTAATGACTTTTTCTAAGGCTTGCAAGTAAGCTAGAAATCGCTCTCGTCCTGTTGGGGTTAAACTGCACGCGGTTTGCGGGCGGTTATTTTGAAAACTTTTATTAATATCGACTAAGCCTTCTTCTTCTAAAACTTTTAAATGGCGACTTAAATTGCCATCTGTTAGCGCACATAATGCTTTTAAATCATTAAATAAAATTCCTTCAGGATGGGTGAGTAAGGAGGTTAAAATACCTAAACGAGCTTTTTCATGAATAACTCGTTCTAACCCATCATATGCATAACGACCTGATTCTTGAGACATAACAAACCGACCTGTATTAACGAACCCGTTCTAAATCCCAGTAAAGAATTCCTGCAATAATCAGTTGTCCGATACCGAAGGCAAACCCCATATTTATTGGATGTAAACTCGTACCCGCTAAGGCTTGGAGAAAAAGTACGGTAGCTGCTAATAAATAAAAAGTGCCTGCCCACAACATTTTAAAAGGTAAGTAGGGGCGACAGGCAAAGATGCCAAGCCCAAAAATTAAGCACCATAACGCAGGTAAGTGAATAATAAAGCTTTCGCCCACTTGTCCCGCGACTAAGGCAACTAAACCGCCTGCAAACAGACTCGGCGCGAATTGCAAAAACATGGCGTGGTCTTTTTCACGGGCTAAAGCGGTTTGATGATATAGATAGCGATGCGTTAAAAAAATCAGCGTTATCGCAATATTCAATGTCGCAATGCCTACCCATAACATCAGAAAATAATATGGATTTTCATCTAACCAGATTGCTTGAATCAGCATTGCGATAAAGCCACTGAGTGCTGTAAAGGCAATCGGTAACGCACGTAAACCGCGATAAGGTTCTGTACGGGATAGGTGCGCGTGAATCGTCGCTAATTGGTCTAAGGCTTTCTCAATTTCCATAGTCATAACAATAGCCCAAGTACTTTGCAATGTAAAGTAGTTAGTGTTAGCAAAAGTCAATAAGACTTCTTTGAGATTTATCAAGCTATTAGGCTTTTTTTGTCGTACTCAAGTTAAAAGTTGTTTTCACGAGTTGCAATTTATTCCATGTTTCTGCGAAAACTCCAACCAACGCTTTTGCCAGATTTGTTCTTTAGGCATTTCAAATGTTGAAGCATCTCGATAACCCAACGCCGTTAAGGTCTCTTTATCGGGGTTAGAATAGGGCTTTCTCTTGCCTTTCTTTACTTTAAGTGCATCATTCCAACCACGCATATAAGCCCCTTTTAGATGCACCGTATCAATTTTAGATTTAACACCGAACTGATTAAGCTCTTCAAGTAGTTGAGAAATAGGCAAAGCAAGATTGTTACTATCGAGTTTAATGACTTTTCCAGATAAAAAGGCATCAACACTATGTTTGGCTTCTGATAAAGAATAGCCTGCATAATGTTGTAGCAATTTTGTCAGTTTGATTTTATTCAAACCTACTTCCCAGTTGGTCAATTCAATAATGAGTTTACTCATGGGGTGTTTCATTCAACTTTGAATATTAAAGGTTTTTACTTTATTAGCTTTTTAGGATTCTTTGCAACTATGCCAACACTTGCGCCTGTTGTTCTGCGTCCACCGAATATTACAACTTCTTTTACATCAAATTGTTTACCTAATTCAATAACTGCATTTTTTAGTTCAGTGCGACTACTCATGCCTTTACCTAAACCATCTATATGTAATTCATACAAGATTAAGCAATATTCTGTTTTGATTAAATCTGTGATGATTTCTATACTGCCGTTTTTTAATTCAATTAAAAAATGATAGGTTTCTTTATCTTGCAAGAGGGTTTGTATTTTCATATTGATTTGCAGGTCAAAGTTTATAACCTTGACCCGAATATTTTAGCCTCATTTATCCAAACGGGCTTATTACTTCCCGCGCTTTGATAACCACAACTTTTCCTTGTCGTAAGCTAATCGTTGCAACTGTCTCCAGTAAACGGTTAGATGTGCCTAGCCAACCTGTTTGCACGTCTAAATTGTCCACGCCCCATTTTAGCCCCGTATAAGTTAAGCCTTGCACGGCGGTGATGGGTAAAATAGAAATAATATCATTGGGTTGTCCCGTAACTTGTAAGCTATCTTGAACCAGATAAATATCGTTATATTCATCTAATAACACACAAGGGACATGCACTTGATCCAGTGAAATAATATTGCTCAAAGTGTGGTCTAACCGAGTGCCGATTGCGCCGATAATGCTCAATTTAACGGGGTCAAAGGTTTGCGCAAGGCTAAAAGCGAGTTCTAAATCGGTTTTATTTTGGTCAGGGTCTTCAATGACTTGTGTTTTTGCGGTCAACTGGGCGCGGGTTGTGGGGGTTATAGAGTCTAAATCACCAATCACATAGTCAGGCTCTATACCCAGTAAACGACAATTATTCGCTCCGCCATCCGCCGCGATGATTTTGTCAACCTGCTGAATTAATGGCTGATACCACGCTGGCGTTTGAATTCGCCCGTTAGCAACGACAAGAATATGCGGTTTCATGATTGTGAAATCTTTAAGGCTTGGTCTATATCCCACAGAATATCATCAATATTTTCAATACCGACTGAAATTCGTATCATATCGGGACTGACACCCGCTGCTAATTGTTCCGATTCGCTCAATTGTCGATGCGTGGTAGAAGCAGGGTGGATAATTAAGGTTTTTGCATCGCCTACATTGGCTAAATGACTCAAGAATTGCACGTTCTCGATAAACTTTACCCCTGCTGCTTGTCCGCCTTTAATCCCAAAAGTCATGATAGAACTTGCGCCTTTTGGTAAGTATTTTTTCGCTAATGCTTGATATTTATTGCCTGCTAAACTGGGATAATTTACCCAAGCAATAGCGGGATGTTCTTGTAAAAACTGTGCAACGGCTAACGCATTTTCGCAATGTCTATCCATGCGGACATGTAAGGTTTCTAAACCTTGTAAAAATAGAAAGGAATTAAATGGACTTAATGCGGGTCCCATCGTCCGAATAACTTCTAAACGTGCTCGCATGGTGTAGCTAAAATCGCCGAATGTCTCATAAAAACGCACACCATGATAGCCTTTAGACGGTTCAACCATACCAGAAAAATTACCATTGTCCCAAGGGAATTTCCCTGATTCGATAATGACACCACCAATAGAAGTACCATGTCCGCCAATAAATTTTGTCGCGGAATGCACAACAATATCTGCACCGAAATCTATCGGACGGCATAGATATGGGGTTGCAAAAGTATTATCGATAATTAAAGGAATTCCCGCCTCATGCGCAATATTCGCAATGGCTTCAATATCCAAAATATTACAAGAAGGATTCCCAATTGTTTCTGCATAAATTGCTTTAGTTTTAGGCGTGATTGCTTGGCGAAAATTATCAGGATTATCAGGATTTACAAAGGTTGTATGAATGCCTAATTTGCGAAAATTCACATTAAATAAGGAATATGTTCCCCCGTATAAAGTGCTCGCGGATAACAGCTCATCCCCAGCTTCCAACAATGTCAGAATTGCTACCATTTCCGCCGCCATGCCTGACGCAACCGCAACCGCAGCCTGACCGTTTTCTAAAGCCGCCATGCGTTCTTCAAAAACGGCAGTGGTTGGATTCATAATCCGTGTGTAAATATTGCCAAATGTCTGCAAATTAAACAGACTCGCGGCATGGTCTGTGCTATCAAATACATAAGAAGTCGTTTGATACAACGGGGTCGCACGTGATCCCGTTGCCGCATCAGGAATCTGTCCTGCATGTAAGCATAGGGTTTCAATGCTAAATTCTCTATCGGGCATAATATTTAACGTCCTGTAGGGTTATGTGATTATTGTCAGGAAAAATTGAACGGTGATAATTGAAGCATTAAGCCACTAAAAAAGGCAAGCACACAAATTTACGGGTTTATCCCCCCTTTTACCAAGGAAACTAAGTGTCAATGAATCCCTTTAAACACCTTTTTCACTATATTATCTTTTGCCTAATTTTCCTGCCGCTCTCTAGCGTTGCGACAGAAAATAAAGCGACAAAACAACCCCGTTTTATAGAACCGATTTGAAATGTTTAAAAAGAAGCGATTCGTTTAATCATGAGTCTGATAAAACACAGTTTCAGTTTAGCATTAGCATTCTCAAGAGTCCGTTCAAAGTTCTTAACTAAGGACTTACATCGCTCAACCCAAGCATTAGAACGTTCTACTACCCATCTTGCTTTAACAGGTACAAAGCCTGTCTTACCTTGTGCTAACTTTTCTTGCTTATTGGGCTTGGGAGATAACTCAAACTGGATTTTACTCAGAATATCAGGATAAATTTTTTCTAACGCTTCCTGAATACGCACAGGATGATAGCCATTATCCAAGAGAATTGTCGTTTTAGGCATCTCTAAAGGTTTGTTCCTGAAGTAATCGATATTCTCCTTGAACAGCTCAATCAATCCTAGGTCATCATTGATATTGGCTTTTGTACAGCGTGTAAACAAGGGCAAGCCTAAACTATCAACGGCTAAGTGTCTTTTAATTCCATTGGTAGCTTTGTAAAAGCAGAAGCCTTTACTTTGACGACTCGCCAGACAAGTATTTTTCACCGCTTGGGAATCTACTATGATTAGGCTTGTATATTGAGCGTTTTTTTTGATTGCGTGCGGGCATTTTCATGTAAGCCTATCATCAGTTTATCGATAACTCCCGAAGCCCGCCATTGTTTATAATGCCAATAAACCGTTGAATAGGGAGGGAAGTCTTTAGGAAGGTCGCCCCAATGGCAGCCATTTTTGAGCTGATAAAGCATTGCATCAAATAGCAGGCGATAGCCCCATTTATGCGGACAGGTAAGCTTTTTTTTGGGCAATAACGCATTTAAGAGGGGTTCAACCACTGCCCATTCTGCATCTGTTAGGCTACTTGTGTAAGGACTCTTTTTGTTTTGTTTTTTCATCTTTTACATTTTATCTTAGACTTCAAATAGGTTCTATAGAACCCACCATGATCAAAATTACTGCGGGTAAATTCCTTGCGGGCTATAACGGCGGAGACCCTGACGAAAAACCCATACATGCGGTTAATCTCACCCGCGATTTTTATATTGGACAGTACGAAGTAACCTTTGCAGAATACGACTTATTTTGTGATGCGACAGGACGGGAAAAGCCTCACGATGAAGGTTGGGGACGCGATAAACGCCCAGTGATTAATGTGAGTTGGCAAGATGCAACTGATTATGCGGCGTGGTTAAGTGAATTGACCAATAAACGCTACCGCTTACCAACCGAAGCTGAATGGGAATATGCCGCGCGAGGCGGGACAAAAACGACTTATTGGTGGGGCGATGACATTAAGCTGAATATGGAAAACTGCTTAGATTGTGGCGATACATATGCAAATCAAACCGCTCCTGTTGGTTCATTTACCGCTAATCCTTACGGTTTATATGATATGACTGGCAATGTATGGGAATGGATACGCGACTGGTACTCATCTTATAGTCGTGACCCCAAAACAGACCCTTACGGCTCTATGATAGGCTCTTATCGCGTCATTCGTGGCAACAGTTGGGAAGACAACTCACGCCGTTCTCGCCCTACATTTCGCGGATATCATGAACCTGAAAAGAAAACATCTTACTTAGGATTTAGGCTCGTACAAGAGCTTGATAATCAATAAAATTATGTTGTCAGCATTATAAAAAGGATAAGGGCGAACAAAATTAGTTTTTGTCCCCCCCTTATTCATGTGAGATGCGTTAAGAAACAGCTCAATCTCTAAAAGAGGTCTTCACATAAACCATAAGGCAATAATGTTCCTTCTAACTTAATAAATTCAAGACTATGGGTTTTACTGTCATAAATACCATAGCGAATAAACAGCCCGCCACGTCGTGGATAACCGATTGCGCCAAAACAAATAACATATCGATTATCTAAAGCTAAATCATACCTTCCATGATCCACGACATATGTTTGAGACTCTCCGAAAAACTCACATTGTGAACCGTATAAACAAGGGAAATGAAGATGACCAACAAAACAAAGACGGTATGTTGTTTCATCAAAGATATTCCATGCCTCTATATAATCTATAATATTTTCTTTCTTCTTCCGTGGGCTAATGTGCGTAAAAATAATATCTTCTTCTATAAAACAGGTCGGGAGCTGGTCTAACCATCTTTGATTAACGGGTTTTAATTGGCAAGGGTTAATCGCATCATGATTACCCTGCACGGTTTGTATTTGATTATTTTTAATAAACTCAACAACTTCATCGTTATATTTTCCGCCCTCGACTAAATCACCAAGGCAAATAACTCTATCAACAGACCTCGTTGCTATATCTATAAAAACCGTCTTTAATGCCTCAAGATTACCGTGAATATCTGACACAATTGCTGTTCTCATAGGCGTTCTCTCCAATAATCTAAAAAAACCAGTTATGTATTCCCAACAAAGTCGGATAATTTATTTTCTTCCTACTTATTGCTAATCAGGATTCACCCAGAACTGGGGTTAATTTATTTTGCACAACCTAAAATTCATGATATTGCAATAATAAATGGTTACTATTTATACCGATTTATGTTAGCACTTAGAATATAAACCTGATTCGGTATAGAAAAATTGGAAAAATCTTACAATAAAAATATACACTTACTCTATAGTCCTACCTTAGCTTGTAACCTTGGTTGTCAATACTGTTACCTTGGCGGACAAACCAGCATTGCACCCATCAAAAAAGACGCAGAAAGAGCTGTCAGCACCTTAGAATATGCCTTAAAAAAATGTAGCGAAGAAAACATATTACCGTTTCATATTTCCCTACACGGAGGAGAAGTTACCCTCCTTGCTGATAACATCCTTGAAGACCTATTTAATCTCATTAAGCAACATTACGTTACAAACTTTGATGAAATCAATGCACTCGGTCATAAAAAATCTAACCCTCATATAAAAACAAATTTGTATCGATTTGCAAATCAATTCGATTTGATGAAAAAACATAAGGTTTCTATCAGTGCCAGTATTGATTTACCGCTTTTTATGCACGGAAAATACAGAACGACAAAAGGCGGAAAAGATTGGCTTAACTTAACGATAGATAATATAAAACTCCTTTCACAATACCCTTACAGCAAAAAAATATCGTCAACCATTTCTAGCGAACATATCGAGCATATTGACCAAATGATTCAAGATATTTGGTTTATACATCAAGAATTAAATTTCGATATGACCAATTTTAATTTTATGTTTGCCTTTGAATCGGCGTTAAACAGTATTGATAAACAAGATAAAGTACTCACACCCGCCTCAAAAGAAGAACAATTATTTTTATATCAAAAACTGAAAGAAGCGTTTACGGGCACGGAATTAGAGGAAGGATTTAAACGAAATTGGTTTGATGAATTTAAACCGTCTTACTGTACAAATGCATTCAACTGTGGCGAAAAATTTTATTTATTACAAAGTAATGGCTCTGTTTATTCTTGTGTTAGAGGTCAGGGCATAGAAGAGTTTTATTACGGTAATATCTTTGAAAGCTCCGTACAAGAAATATTGGATAACGGCGCAAGAAAAATCAGTGAAATTCATCAAAAATACGGGATGAATGCTGACTGTTCAGGCTGTAACAACTTATTAACCTGTAACACAGGATGTGCTGTTGTAAAATTTCAACGTTCAAGCGCGAAGTCTTATACTTGTGAATTACAAAAGGAAATCTATAAAGACAATCCTTATTCTTATCCAGCGTCTCCAGAAGAGGAACAAAAAGCCTATTCAAAATATTACACAAGAGAGATGCACCCTTATTTAATTGAAAAACAGGCAATAGAACCTTCTTTAGTTTTTCCGAATGATTTAAACGAAAATAAAAACTTTTTGTTAAATTTGATAGAAGAAGATGAAGTATTACAAAAACTTTATAGTAATAAGTCTTTTATACTTGAGCTTAATGATGAGGTTTTAAATTTAGAATCTCAAATCTTAAAAACGGATAATGATTTTTATACCTTATCTTCAGAAGATAAGATTATTATTCATTTTCCTGTGGATTTGATGACTGTGAATTGTGACGAAACCGTAAAAAATACGCTTTATCTACAAATGCTCAACCATAATTTTGTTATTTATGGAGATGAAAAAAGGAGTAAACAACAGCATTTATTTACTTATCAGATATACAGCTCAATGTTGAAAAAAAGCACAGTTTTAGGCGACGATTACTTTATGTTTGACCTAAAAGAACTTATTTATTTACATAAAGAACTTTATGAACAGGATGTTTTAAATAACCTATTTTTTACGACCTCATTTTTAAGAGATTATCATTATAACAAGCAGAGAAATAATGCTTTTTATCATATACAGGCAGTGAATTTACCTTTTCAAAATTTTGAGTTTTTTTATCTCAATGAAAGAGAGGATTAAATAATGAGTCAATTACAAAAAATAGCTTTTACGATAGATAGATTTCTTAACTCTTTGTCGATAACAGATTCTGAGAAAAGATTGAAAATAGAGAAATATCTTGTAGGTTGGCTTTATAGCGAAAGAGATTTTAAAAATTTTGTTATTTATCATCGAAAAGCACTGTTTTGCTATCACTATAAAACAAGAATAAACAGTTTTCTTTTGTCTGATGCAACGGAACAAGAAACTATCTTTTGTAACGGCAATAAAATATCTGTTATTAATAACATGGTTGATTTTACACAACGCTCAGGTATTGTTATGTTAAGTTCTCTATACCTATCTTCTTTCACATCTTTTCCCACTGAAAACCGTTTCAGTGTCGGGCTTAGTAATAATAACAACAATAACAATAATAATAACAACAACAATAATAATAATGGCAGTAATGGGTAATAAAATATGGTTAATAGAAAACCTTTACATTTTAGATATAATCATAAAGATCTAAATAATGTAAACCTTAAATTTAGACACGTATTTATATTTTTTATTGTTATCTTTGCTTTTTGCAGCAACCTGCCATATCCACATCCATTCTTATTATTTTTATTCATATGTTTTATTATAATTTATCCACTGTATCTATCACATAGAAGAGCAATTCCATATAAAATATATATAGAACAACGATATTTTGTTTGTGGAAATACACTTTTATATTATAAAGATATTACTAAAATACTCATTACCAATTCGGATATATCTATTTACTCAACTTGTAATCCTAAGATTTTTAAAATAGAAAAAGATTTGTTTCCTACAAATGCCAGAAAACCAGAAAAGATTATTAATAATAAGAATAAAAAATTTAACTCAGTCGTTGATAAAATTATCAATAATATCCTTAAGGTTTCTTCAGTACCAATTGAAGACCATCGCACAGTTCCCCCCACTTAAAACGGTGTTTTACCCGTTTCTATCCAAAATCAAGATTCGCTAGATTGAAAAAATAATAATGCGCAAAAAAAGCAATCATTGAAGCTATTACACTTATCAATATCTTATTTGTGATTGCTTAGTACTGCCAAAAATTTTATTTCAGCTTAACATTATGATAGACATCATTGAAATTTTTAAGCGTTCTGCTCAAGGGGCAACACAACCCTATATTTGTCGTGGTAGCGATGGCAATACTTATTTCGTTAAAGGTAAGAATGCTGGAGCACGTAGTTTGATTTGTGAATGGATAGCAGGATGTTTAGCAAAAAACTTACAGTTACCAATTGCACCATTTTCTATTGTGAATGTATCTGAGCATTTAATCACCAGTGAAGAATATAGAGCATTAGGTACAGGACTTGTCTTCGGCTCGCAAAAAAAAGCAGGTATTGAAGAACCCAGAAATTTACTCCCAACTTTTTATAACGATATTCCTATTGCGTTACAACAAGATATTTTTGTATTTGATTGGTGGATTAGAAATATGGATCGGACATTGTCTGAATATGGTGGAAATGCAAATTTATTATTAGAAGAACAGAATAATCAGAAACATATTTTTATCATTGATCATAACTTGGCATTTGATTCAGACTTTTGTGTACATGATTTCATGGCTACGCATATTTTTAGAGAACAAGGCAGACACATCTTTGCTGATAAGCAAAAACAAATTATTTATAAGCAAAGATTTAATGACGCGCTTCAAGATTGGGAAAATATTTGTAGTATGATTCCTCATGAATGGTGGTTTATTGATGAAGAACAAACCTTAAATGTTGATTTTGATAAGACACTCGCTTATCAGCAATTACTTGCTTATCAATATGATACTTTTTGGGACGTAATATGAAAAAAATTGTTTGTCAGTATGCTGTTGTGCGTTTTATGCCCATGATTGAAACAGAAGAATTTATTAATATTGGGGTTATATTATTAGCACCCCAACAGCGTTTTTTTGGGTTTAAATTAGTAACAAAGCGTGTAGGACGTATTAGGCATATGTTTGGTAAAAAAGTACGTGATACTTATCGATTTGCGAGAAAAGCAATTCTTGAAAAAGAGTTGTCTGGATTTAAAGAAATTTTACAAAAATATTGGCAAGAAAACTGTTCAGATATAAAGGCAAGTGATTTTGCAAAACGCCAGTTTTCTGAGTTTATTCGTCCTCGGGAAACGATGATACGTTTCAGTGAATCTAAAGTTATTTTATCTGAGGATGAAGAAAAAGCTTTAAATGAGATTTTCCAGTTTTATGTTGAGCGAGAGCTCAAATAAAACCGTTATTTATCTGCATAATTTGTTTGAATCAAGATTTTTGGCGTTAATCCGATTCTACTCTAACCTAAGTTCGGCGAGTTTCTTTTAAAAAGACAACAGCTTGTCTGAATCAGGATTCACAGGATTTTCAGGATTAGCAGGATTGAAAAGTGTCAGCAGACCTTTTCGTGTGTTCCTACAGACCTGCTAGGTTTTTAAAACCTAGCAGGTCTCTGTTTTACTTTATAAAACTCGCCGAACTCAGATTACTCTAAAAAAAGCCCTGTTTTATAACATAATAGGGCTTTTTCTATTTCTAACCTTTTTTAACTCGCCTTAATAAATTCCTTAGAATTTTTAGGATTACGAAACACAAGCGGGGCTGCGTTACTGTTTATCTGTTCTCGAGAGTTAATCACTTGCATGATTTTTTCGTGTTCGGGCGAGAGACTGCAAACAGGGTCAGTGTTGGTCGGGTCGCCTGTGAATAGGTAGGCTTGACAGCGACATCCACCGAAATCTTTCGTTTTTTCAGGGCAAGAGCGACAGGGTTCTTTCATCCATTCGTCACCACGAAACCAGTTAAATGCTGGGGATTCGCGCCATATCCAGTCGACGCTGTGGTCGCGGACATTGGGAAATGTCATATTTGGCAGTTGGCGGGCTGCGTGGCAGGGGAGGGCTAAACCGTCGGGGGTGATGGTGAGAAATACCGCGCCCCAGCCGTTCATGCAGGCTTTGGGACGTTTTTCGTAGTAGTCGGGGACGACGTAGTACAGTTTCATTTTGCCTTTAAGTTTGGCTTGATACTCGTGGGCAATGGCTTCGGCAGTTTGCAGTTGGGCAAGGGTTGGTAGTAAGTAGTCGCGGTTGACCCATGCCCAGCCGTAGTATTGGGTGGTGGCGAGTTCTACGTAATCGGCTTGTAGTTCTACTGCTAATTGAATGACTTGTTCAATTTGTTCAATGTTTTGGCGGTGAAGTACAAAGCAGAGTACCATCGGGTAGCCGTTTTTTTTCACTTCTCGTGCCATGTCAAGTTTGTGTTGAAAGGCATCCGTTCCTGCAATGAAGTCGTTAAGTTCTTCACTGCTGGCTTGAAAGCTGACTTGTATGTGGTCTAGCCCTGCGTCTTTAAAGGCTTTAACCCGTTCTGCATCCATGCCAACGCCTGAGGTTATCAGGTTGGTGTAGTAGCCCATGGCACGGGCTTCGCGGATTAAGATTTCTAGGTCTTGTCTAACGAGTGGTTCTCCGCCTGAAAAGCCAAGTTGTGTCGCACCCATGGCGCGGGCTTCGCGGAAGACTTTGAGCCATTCTTCTGTATTTAGCTCGTTTTTGGTTTTGGCAAAATCTAAGGGGTTTGAGCAGTAGGGACATTGTAGGGGACAGGCGTATGTCAGTTCTGCGAGTAGCCAGAGGGGTTTTGCGTTATTTGATACTAATCCAGCCATGTTCTTGTGCTGCCTTTAGAAATTCATGAACATCTTGCACGATAGCCTCCCCCCCTTGGGGGAATGCGGTTTGTAGGTCTTGCACAATGTCACTGACTGTGCGTTGCCCATTACATCGCTGGAGGATTTCGCCTGCGGTGGGGTTGAGTTGTACCATGCCTTCGGGGTAGAGGATGACAAAGCATTGTTGGGCTTCTTCCCATTGAAAGCGGTGCAGGGGGGCGATGCTGATAATGTGATGGTTTTCTATCATGGTTGTTGGGGAATATTGAAGTAGGGAGGCATATCAGCGACGTAGGCGAGGTGCATGGCATCGAGCATCGTCCATAAAACATCGAGTTTAAATTGGAGGATATTGAGGGCGCGTTCTTGTTGTTCGCGGGTGGTGAAGTAGTCTAGGGTGACTTGTAAGCCTTGTTCAACATCGCGTCGGGCTTCGGTAAGACGTTTGCGGAAATAGAAGTAGCCTTCTTTGTCTATCCATTCGTAGTATTGTGGCCAGTTGTCTAGGCGTTTTTGGTGAATTTCGGGGGCAAAGAGTTCAGTTAGGGAGGAGCAAACAGCTTCTTGCCATGGGGCTTTACGGGCGAAATTGACGTAGGCATCAACGGCAAAGCGGACACCTGGTAGGACATATTTAAGGGAGGTGATGTCTTCGCGGGTCATGCCGCAGGCTTCGCCGAGTCTTATCCATGCTTCGATACCGCCTTCGCTGTCGCCTTGTCCGTCGTGGTCGAGGATGCGTTGCACCCAACCGCGCCGTACTTCGCGGTCTGGGCAGTTTGCCATGACGTTGGCATCTTTAATGGGGATGCTGATTTGATAGTAGTAGCGGTTGGCAACCCAGCCTTGTACTTGTTCTTTGGTGCATTTACCGCTGTTCATGGCGATGTGAAAGGGGTGATGGATATGATAATACGCACCTTTGGCGCGGAGTTTTTCGGTAAATTCTTCACGACTCCACGGTAAACGGTTTTCTAGTTGTGTCATGGTATAAGCTCCTTTGGGGGTAAAAAGGGAAATTTTAGCAAGATTTTTTATAGTAGAGCGGTTTTGCCATTTAACCGCCACCACGTTGATAGGCTTGGTGAAATTGGCGTATAAAATCGTGCACAAAACGGGGGGAATAGCCTTTAAATGTCAGGGTAATATGTGTTACGGGTAAACAAATCAGGGCAATGCGTCTTTGTGTTTCGGGAGACAGTGTTATCGTGAGTTGTTGGTTATTTTCTTGACGTGTAATCGTATTACCTTGTTTTTGATAGAGGCAGTCGTTAAAAGCTTGGTGAAATGTGCGGAAGAAATCATGATGCGAAATGCTCATTTCATAGCAATAAGTCATCATGTTTTCTGTCGCTAGGTAAGGGTTAGACATATTTTAATTCTAAATAAACAAGGGTTTGGTTAAGCAATTGGTAGGCAATTTCACCAAAAGTCATAGGGCCTGTAATGGGTAACGTTTTTTTGCCTTCTAATTCTGAAAATAGGTAGTTTAGGATGCAGTTGCAGGCAAAAACGGGTTTTGCATCTTTTGGAAAAGCTTGTTCAAACGCTTGAATATAATTAGTTAATGGTTGTGCTAATCGGTATTTAACTTGTTTGAATACAGGTGCATAAAGATGTACAACGCCTGTTTTTTGGTCTATGGCTTGAAAGCTGACGTTTACTAAAGCACCACAGTAATCTGCAATTAATGGGTAGCGTATATCGGCTTTTTTGTGAGTAATATAGTCAGCAAAACGCCATTTTTGTCCATTAACTATGCATTCTTTGACCATAAAGCCTTCATGTTCAAAGGTAATTGCGTCTGTTTCATCAGGTCGAAATAGGTTAAGAATGTGAATTAATGCCATGATGTCAGCGGGTAAGGTTAAATGCATGGCAATGGCGTGTTGGTGCGAACTATTGCCCGTTTCTCCATTAAAAATAATGGGTAAACGTTCACCAAATTCGTCTAAATGTACGCCCGCAATCCAACCAATAATCGGTTTTAAAAATAAGTTGGAATAACTGGGCGCATTGTGGGCATAAGTGATGTGGGCAGAACTGAACGCTGGAATGATAAGCAGTGTAAAACCATTGTTTGGCGCGTCTTGTGGAATTTGTGCGAGTGAATTTTTATCGTATTCGCAAATATGTATTGCAGAAACTTCGGCAGGGGCTTCTGTCGCAAAAATTAGCTGTTGTGTGCATAATCCCCCTGCTTCGCTCATAAAATAGGGGATGCTACCCCCTATCCATTTACCTTGTGGCAGTTGACGTAATAGATTTTCATCCCCTGCCAAAAACAGCGTTTTTCCCGCTCGAATGGCTTCTTGCGCTTGTTCTACTGTAATTAACATATTCTCCCCCTTTAGCTGTTCTTTTTTAATACGTTATTATTTTAGGTGATTTACAACGAACTACCATTTCTTATTTTTTGTTCACTGCCAAAAATTGCCTGAATATCCTGTTCTAAAATGGGTTCGTAACGTGTAAAAAACGAGTGAATTTCGTTAATACATTTGTCGATATTTTCGGCGGAATTATCAAGTTGTGTTGAGCGAATGACCCGCGCCAACATCATGCTGGCAGGAACAACCTGACATTTATAGCCTTTTTGTCCTGTCACAAGTAACCGCCATAGCGGTTCTGATTTATCAGGTACCATGCAATGCACCTCCCTTTTACGCTAGTTACTTTTCCATCATACTCAGCACATGAAAACATTTAGTTTTAATAAGTTATGTGCGAACCAATTTTTTTTAATATTGGTGCGGGAAAAGCAGAATAGCTGGCGTATTTTATTTTTTCCAATGTGGATGAGTTGTTGGGGGGCGTTATTTGACTTTAGAGAAGGATGCAACTTTTGTACAAGTCTTTTAACGCTAACCCATTCATGATTAAGTATAGAATAGCCTGATATTGTCATGAGTTTTCTATTATCAGGCAATGAATTAATAACGGATTTGTCTAAATATGCATGATATTAGCGTTACTTCCCTAATATGCTGCTATTGTGTTTTAACTTATCGAGACTCTCCAAAAACGATAAGCGTAATATCGTCACCACTTCCTGCATCGGAATAGTGATTTAACCATTGCGGCAATGCTTGCTCTACCGCAGACACGCCAAATTGTTGAACTCTAACAAGCAAACTATGTGCAAAAGCGTGAAATTGTTGTTCATCCGCAAACGAATTGCTTAAGCCATCAGTTGCTAATAAAAGGGCTTCGCCCGCATGACGTTCTACTGTGCGAATTTGCCAATATTTATCAGCATCGTTAGAAATCAAGGAAAATGTCGCGTTTCCGAGTAAATGAGGGTCTTCTTGAAAGGGACATTCTGTGCCACCGTCTGTCATTAAACGCAACATATCGCCATCACCGAGTTGTCCAAGTAACAGGAGTTCAGGTAATACTAAGGCAACTAACAATGTAGAGCCGTAGCGTTTAAGTTGTGCCGTCATTTGTTCGGTGGACAAATGGGGAGAACGTCGTTGTATGTCTTGAATCACGTGGTTACGCCATACGCGCACCATTCGGCGGGGAAAGTCTTGACGGAAGTGATTGATAAATAGTGGGATACTACGTTGTTCAATATAAAAGTGCTGAAAAAACTCAAGCAGTTGTTCAACGGCTAAAGTCACCGCAAATTGTGCACCATATTGACTTAAATCATATTGTTTATCGCCATGTCCATCAGCAACGGCTAAGGCAATACAGGATTTATCGTGTACACGATGATGACGAATTGCAAAGGCATCTTGGCAGGGGAGTTGAGTTTGTCGATGTGATGCCCCTTGTTGACAAGCGGCAATCGTCCAGCCAATAGGATAATGGGCTAACATGGGCAGTCAAAATACATCTTCACTGGTGCTTAATATGGGTTGTGGTGGCGGTGTCAAAATGACATTTTCACTTTGTTCTAGGGCTTGTGACCCTTTACTTTTCCCTTGCGAAACCCCTATAGAAGCGGTAATACTGGCCCATTTAATATATTCTAATAATTCCGCTGGATTATGCGCTTTTAACACGCCAATTTCTCGGTGGGAAACGAATTTTAATAACTGCTCTTCATCATAATCGCTCTCATCTCCGATGGCTATTGCCAAACGCACTGCTTTTCTACCCCATGGCAGGCTATTCAGGCGTTTAATGGCTTGCGCGTATTCTTCATCGGTATCTGTACAAAAACCGTCAGATACTAACAGACAAACAGGTGGCAAGCCACGACGAGGCATTTTCTGCAACTCTAATTCATCCGCTAATAATTCAACGGCTTGAGCCGTTGCAGTAAGACCCGCAACCTCTAGTTCTGGCCATGAAAATGATTCAATGGGGACAGGGTCTGCACCAACATGCCAGTCAGCTTTATCAGCAAATTTGATGGCACGCATCATAATTTGTACTTGCGGATGATTGATGAGTGCTTTACGAATTTCAGGAATTGCTTCACGAATTGCTTGATTTAAAACAGCAATTTTTTTACCGCTCATAGAGCCTGAATAATCCGTAAGCCAAAAGAAATGCAAAGGACGTTTTGTCACTTCACCTTCAGGGACGGGAATAACTTGCGTCATGGGTTTTGTCCAATAATGATAATTTGATGCGTCAAATGCCTTTGCTGTATTTTATATTTTATTGAATTTTATCAATTAAATACGATGGAATTTGTGCGACAAAATTAGCCCCGCGTTTATCCCTTATTAATTATGGGTGAACGCGAGCGTTTAACTATACCTGAAAATGCAAATAAAATTTGTGCAAATTAAAAAAAATACCTGCTTACTAAAAAAACTGTAAAAAATATTTATCCTTAGCGGTTAACCGCTAATAACGCTGTAAAATCAATTCCAGCACGATTTTACTACCAAAGTAGGCAAGCATTAGCAAGGCAAATCCGCTTAAAGTCCAATAAATCGCTTTTCGTCCGCGCCAACCATATTGCCAATGTCCCCACAGCAATATCATAAAAAATCCCCATGCTATCAGTGATAGTACAGTTTTATGAACTAAGTGTTGCGCGAATAAATCTTCAATGAATAAAAAACCGCTGATAAGCCCCAGTGTTAGCCATAAAACGCCTAACGCTATCATCTGAAAGAGTAGTGTTTCCATCACTTTAAGCGGTGGTAAAACATGCATGACCCAACCTAAATGCTTGTGACGTAATTGATAATCTTGAATGGCAATAAAAACGGCTTGTAATGCGGAAATGCTTAAAAAGCTATAAGCGACAATGGCGGAAAAAATATGAAATTTAACCCCCATGTCTGCGGTTAAAAGGCGAACTGATTGGAAATAGTTATCTAATCCAATGCTTAAGGCAGCAACAGGAAAGAGGATAAATATCAGATTTTCTACAGGTTCGCGGAATAAGGTCAGGAGTAGTAATAAGGCAATCACCCAAGTCACCAGCGACGCGGCGTTAAAAATGCCTAGATTTAGTCCGTCTGTTGTAATAATGCTTTGATAAAGGACAATTGCATGTAAGACGACAGCGATACCCCCTAAACCCATTAATAGTGTTTTGAGTTGAAACAGGGGCGGGTTTTCAGTATTTACTGGAATTTTATTGCCGTATAAACGTGCAATTGCCGTTGCAACATAGAGGAGCATGGCAGAAAAACTTAACATGAAAGTATTCACAGATAATCCTCTGATTTATTGCTTGATTTTTAATCAGTCAGTTGTTTTCATCGTTAAAAAAACCCGTCAGCTTTTGAGGTCTGACAGGTTTTTTTAATCACTGTAATGATGTTATTTAAACATGACAGGCTTTCGTCAATAAAGCAATGCGGACATTTTGCTCCGATAGCGACTGACTAAATCCCCTTGATTGCCCAGTAATTCAAAGACAGCAATCAGCCCTTTACGCCCTGCATCATCTTCAAAACGACGATTTAAACGCATCACGCTTAAAAAGTCCGCAAGGGCATTTTCATATTCTCCGTGTAAAACGGCATAAGCACCGCGTTGGTAGCGAGCTTGTACGTCATTTTCTTGTGTGGTCAGTGTTGCGTTTAATGTTTCTAAAGAGGGCGCGTTTACGACTATTTTGGCAAAGTTCAATTTATTGGACAATTGTGTAAATAGTGCATCCGCTTGAATATTGACGGGTAGCGATTGCAAAATTTTTTCGGCGGCTTCTAGTTGCTTGTTACTGATGTAGTAATTTGCAAGGTCTAAATGTAGTGGATAATAGTTTGGTTCGCTGGCAAGTGCGGTTTGAATGATTTGTATTGCCGCAGGGATATTGCCTTGTTTATACGCATCATAGGCTTGTTGGCGTAATCTTTCGACAGGGCGTTCGATATGGCGTTCTAGTAACGTGCGTAAGGCTGATTCGGGTTGTACGCCTAGAAATTCATCGACAATTTTGCCTTGTTTAAAAATTTTAACGGTTGGCACGCTACGAACAGAAAATTGTGCCGCAAGTTCTGGTTGTTCATCAATATTGACTTTTGCCAGTATAAATTTACCTTGATATTCATCTGCTAATTTTGCAAGTAATGGTATTAAGACTTTGCAAGGGGAGCACCAGTCCGCCCAAAAATCGACGAGAACTAAGGTTTCTTTAGATTTTTCTACAACAGTCGTTAAAAAGTTTTGTAGATTGACATCGATGATATAAGGGGATTCAGCCATAAGATGTGACTCCGTTAATTTAACTTATTTATTTTAATAAAAAATTAATAGATAAAATATGATGACTGTTGCTTGAAAGTTCAAGTATTTACTCAATTTAGCAATGGATGGTGATTTTAAATAGGGTGTATTAATTAACCCAAGTTCGGTGATATTTATAAAATAAAACAGAGACCTGCTAGGTTTTCAAAATCTAGGCAGGTCTTTTTTTGTCTGAATCAGAATTTTCAGAATTAGCAGCATTAAAAAACGTGATTCGCATTAATTTCTCGGTTTAAGGGGTTTAAATTCTGTTAATTCTGAAAATTCTGATTCAGACAGGCTGTTATCTTTTTAAAAGAATCTCGCCGTACTCAGGTTAATCAGCAATCACTTTTTGAATAAATAGGGCAAGATATTCTAAAATAGTGTATTAGTTTGTCATTAGTATATCATCTAGTTATCGCTATAGTTGATTGATATCTATCGGTATCTTAGCAGGTTTCGGTAGAATGTTTTTATTATCACTACGCTTTGTTTAGGAAAACTCATGTTATTCAGCTTATTAAAAACCTTGCATATTTTAGCCTGTCTTCTTTGGGTGGGAGGAATGTTTTTCGCTTACGTTGCCTTACGTCCTGTTGCTGCGCAACTTCTGGAGTTGCCGTTACGTCTGCAATTGTGGGTGCAGGTCTTTAAGAAGTTTTTCCCTTGGGTATGGGTTGCGATTTTTAGCTTGCTGGTAACGGGTATCGGCATAATACATTTGTACGGCGGGATGGCTCAGGTGCAATGGCATGTACACCTCATGCTGTTGACAGGATTAAGCATGATGGTGATTTTTATCCATATCTTTTTTATCTTGTATCAGCGGTTGCAGGAGGCAGTAAAAACACAGGATTGGCAAACAGGTGGTTTACGCTTGGGGCAAATACGCCGTTTAATTGGGATTAATTTAACCTTGGGGTTGGTAACAGTTGTTATTGCGAGTTTAGGCAAAAGTGTTTTTATGTAGTGCGTACCAGTGCCGCAAGGCTTAAATCATCTGCGGCATAAATGCCTTGTTTGGCGAATTGTTCTAAAGCCCGTTTTACTCGACGTTTCACGAAGTCACCTTCGACTTGTTTAAAAGCCAGTAATTGTGTTGCAACATCTAGTAGTGATATCCGCGTACCGTCGCTAAAGTTGTAGCATTGTCCAATTCCATCGGATGCAATGGCAATTGTGGGATATTCTGTTAAGGAAAACTCAAAAATGAGTGGTTTATGATAGATAGCGTTTTCTTTCTGGCTTGCGCGTGAATCCTGAATAATTAATGGGTACAGTTCATGGCTGGCATATTCTTGTTGGCGTTCTTCCGTTAGCCAGTAAGAAAGGTAGTAGGGGGCGTTGTGGGTAAATTCGATATTGATATAGTCAATCTTATCTGATTGATTTTTAAGTAGAATCGTTCCATCACCATAAACGTAAATGCGCACACTGTCCGCAGTTTGATAAGCAATCAATGTGGTTGCATCTAAGACGGATAGGGATATTGGCAGTTTTTGTGCGATATCGGCGGCTTGTTTAATCAGACGTTGTCCAAATAGATAATAATCGCTGATTAAATTATCGACTTGTTTTTCTACGAGTGTTTTTGCGGTGAGTGCAAGAATACGCGCCCCGACATCGCTGTTCGGTGAGGACGAGCAACCATCGCAAACGATTAAAAAGGGGGTTGGACTGTCGCCATGTAAGGCATAGTCTTCACAGACAACATGCGTTTTGCCGATGGTAAAAAAGGAGTCGTAATGCAGCATAGTCAACCCTAATTCTGCGAGATTCAAAAATAAAAACGGATGGTTATTGTGTTTTTAGGCATAAAACAGCCTGAGTTTTACGAGTTTCTTTTAAAAAGACAACAGCTTGTCTGAATCAGAATTCACGGAATTTTCAGAATTAGCAGAATTAAAAAGCGTGATTCACCTGACTTTTTGGTTTAAGGGTTTTAAATCCTGTGAATCACGATGAAAAACAAGAGAATAATCTCTGCCAGTCCTTCAACCCTTTTCGCGTGTTCCGACAGACCTGCTAGGTTTTGAAAACCTAGCAGATATCTGTTTTGTTTTATAAAACTCGCCGAACTCAAGTTAAGTATAAGCAGGAATTATGATGACTGATAGCAAAATTTACTGTTGTGTCACTGTTTTATAAAAGGGGTCGAGTATGACTCGACCTTGTTCCGTTAGGGTTAAATATTCCGCAATTTAATATTGAGCGTTTGAATCCGATAGGCAATTTGACGCGGGGTCATGTTGAGCAACCGCGCAGCTTTTGCTTGTACCCAGCCCGCTTGTTCTAAGGCTGCAATCACTCGTTCACGCTCATCAATCGATTCATCGTTTAAATCAACTTTAGTGAGCGCGTTATTATTGCTATCGTTGTTTGTCGTGGGCATGGTGAGCTTTTCTTCTAGCCCCGTCATGCTGATGATGGAGCGGTCAATTAATTCACCTTCGCACATAATTGCGGCACGTTCTAAACAGTTCTCTAGCTCGCGGACATTACCAGGCCAATCGTGACGGATGAGTAAACGAATAGCACTATCAGTGAGTTCCAATTTCCGTGCTTGCATTTTGGCAATTTTGGTGATGAGAAAATGCGCAAGTTCTGGAATATCTTCAATGCGTTCCCGTAAGGGAGGCAGGCGAATTGGCATAACGTTTAAGCGATAGTATAAGTCTTCACGAAATTCGTTATTTTCTACCGCATCTTCTAAGTTTACGTTGGTTGCTGCAATGACACGAACATCAACTTTTATTGTGCGTGTCCCGCCAATCCGTTCTAATTCGCCTTCTTGTAGAACCCGTAATAATTTAGCTTGGAAAGTGGGGGATATTTCCCCGATTTCGTCGAGAAAGAGTGTTCCACCATCGGCCCGTTCAAAGCGTCCTTTGTGTTGGTTAATCGCCCCACTGAACGCGCCTTTTTCATGTCCGAATAATTCCGATTCGAGCAGATTTTCAGGCAAGGCGGCACAGTTGACTTTGATAAAGGCGGCGGTGTGGCGGGGGGAATTATAATGAATTGCGTTGGCAATCAGTTCTTTCCCTGTGCCTGATTCTCCACGGATTAAAACGGTGGTGTTCCATTTAGCAACTTGGCGCACCATTTCGAAGACTCGTTGCATGGTGGGCGAATGTCCGACGATGTTGTCAAAGCTGTATTGTCCGCGCACGGTTTGGCGTAAACGGTCGCGTTCGTCGGTTAAGTCACGACGTTCTTTGGCAATTTCATTAGAGAATCGGACGCTTTGGGCAATCAGTTGTGCGACCATTTCCATAAAGCGGGTACGCTCATGTAGGAAACGGTCGTTTTTACAGGGCTGGGCGGCTAATACGCCGACTAGCTCTTGGTTGATGTGAATCGGTATGCCTATAAAAGGAAGATGCCGCTCGTATAAGCCTAAGCGGTCTAAAAAACGCGGGTCATCGCCCGCTCGTTCGACCACAATGGTTTTATTGAGCTGCATGACTGAGCCGATAATTCCTTCCCCAATTCGATAACGAAACTTAGGCGGCTGTTGTTTATCGCCCGCATAAACTGCGTTGACAGATAATTCACCGTCGTCCGTGCGTAATGTAACAACACCATAATGCATACCCGCATAATGGTGTAGGTGTTTTAGCACTTCTTCTAGTGTCTCATCCAAATTGAGGGAACGACTTAAGACCTTGCCCACTTGGAACAAGGCTTCTAACTCAGATTCTATTAGGTTGGCACGATTGTTTAATAGGGTTACGTCTTGATCGTTTTTTGAATCCACTTATACCGCTTCCCGATAACGCACACTTGGAAACTGAACAATAAACCGACATCCGCTGTCATAGTCTGGATCGATCCGTATTGTACCCGCGTGGAGGTTCACAACTTCTTGCACGGCTGTCAGTCCTAAGCCTGCACTACGATGTGCTCTACCTTTGGTAGTAAAGAACGGTTCAAAGACTTTTAAACGCAGATGTTCAGGAATACCAGGACCTGTATCTTCTACAATGATTCTGAGCATTCCTTCTTCGGTTGCTGCGGTACGAACCCGCAGTTCTGATAGTTTACCACGATTATCTTGCATCGCGTCTAAAGCATTATCTATCAGGTGTTTGAACAAGCTTCTTAAGCGTCCCACTCGACCAAGCATTGGGGGGAGTATGGGGGTTGGAATCCAATCGACCACAATGCCGTTGGCTAATAAACGGCTAGTAGAGAGGGTGAGCACGTCGCGGAGCAGTTCGTTTAAATTAACGGGAACAATGGCTTCATTGGTTAAACTGGGTGTGCTTTGTCTTAGGTTATCAATGGCTTGTTCAGCCGCTGATAAGGCATTTTTTAATGCATCACACAAGGGATCAGAAGAGCCTTTGGCTTCTGAACGTCGTTCCAGCATACCGACTGCCGCCGCGATCATGTTGATAGGTCCTTGAAATTGGTGAATAGCCCCTGTTAGGGTTTCACGCATATTTTCAATAACTTCTCCCTCTGCCAATAATGCCCTTAAGGCATTCATGCGAACTTCTTCTTGGCGATGTTTCAACTCGGTTATTTCCTTGGCGACTAATAAAAAATAACTTTCTTTTCTGACTTCAAAAAACGCATCAGCACTGCTGTCGCGTTCTCTAAACCATGTCCCCGCACAAACAAACCAGCGCGGCTGACGATTTCCCCCCATGTCTAAACTGACTTCTTGGTCTTCAAAACTACCATCGTTTGATGATAAATCTTTCCATTCATTGCCTAAGGCATCTTTTAAAGCGGTTAAGAAGAGTTTTGCAGGTTCTAGCCCGCGTAAATCGCCGACTAATTTTTTATATTCGTGATTGTCTAATACGACTTTTTCATGGTCGTTTAATAGGGCAATCACGACAGGGGCGGAATCAACAACGGATTCAATCAGGGCTTTTTGACTTTTAACCTTTTGTTCTAAATGGTAAACATCGGTCATATCACGGTGCATACCGAGATAATATGCCGCATCGCCTTGTTTATTGAGCACAGGGGCAATAATTACTTCGGCAAGATAACGTTCTCCATTTTCGCGCCGATTGACTAACATCCCTGTCCAAGGTTTATTCTGTTTTAGCCGTCCCCACAAGGTTTTATAAACCAAAGAGGGGGTTTTATGGTCAGATAACGCGGATTCTTTTTTACCGATAATATTTTCTAAGGCGTATCCAGTGACTTGTTCAAAAGCAGGATTGGCATAGAGAATTTTTGCGTCTAAATCAGTGATAGAAATTGCAACTTGTGCTTGTTCAACCGCTTCGAAAAACAGGCGGGGAGGTAATGCCGTATCTTCGTTAGTAACGGCATGTTTAAATAATTCTAAGATGTCTGTGGGTGTCCCTTCTGGTGGGTTGTTCAGAAAGGACTCTATTGCGTCCGTTAAGGTATTTAAGCGGGCAGAAAGTAATTGCTTAGTCATTTTTTCTTGTGGTTCACTCATTATTAACACCATCCCTAATACGGGTGATTTGCTTCTGCAACAGAAGCATTTCTATCTTATTAGATTTTTATGTAAGTTTGTAATGCCTTCATTCACGTCATCATAAAAAGAGATGGGTTAAATCCTAACAGTCAACAACAAGCAATACATTCAATGCGTTTAACGCGGTTGTGTAAGATGGTGTTATGAAAAATTACCATAACACCAGATGACCGTTTTATTAATCTTCATCATCGTCGTCGTCGTCATCCCGATCTCGCCGTTTGACCGTTTTTGGGTCGGCAATGATGGCGCGATAGATTTCTACCCGATCACTTTCTTGCAATGGGGTGTCTAACTTTACAATTTTTCCATAAACCCCTACTTTTTGTTTTTTCAGGTCAATATGGGGGAATCGTTTTAAAATACCTGATAAATTAATCGCTTCTTCAACTGAGCTACCATCAGGCACTTCAAGACGCAACCAGACTTGTTGCGTTGAGTCTGCATAAGCAATTCCGACATTCATACGTATATCACCTATTTTGCTTTTTGCATGGGATTAAAGCATAACCCCATGGATAAAAATTAAGTTGCTGGGGTTTCTACAGAATCTAAGGCAGGTGCTGATACTGTTTTACGCCGTGATTCCCATACCCGTTTTGCAGCGATTAAAAAGCCCATGACAATAAATGCCCCTGGGGGGAGAATCATTAATAAATAGCCTTTATAATCAGGAATAATGGTCATTTCTAAGAAGTGAAAACTTTGCCCTAATAAAGAGGAGGCTTGCGCAAATAAAGTGCCACTGCCAATGATTTCGCGAATTCCACCCATAATAGTGAGCATGATAGTGAATCCTAAGCCCATGGCAAATCCGTCAACAATAGAGGCGGGAATACTATTGCGCGAGGCAAATGATTCAGCTCGTCCTAAAATAACGCAGTTCGTCACAATTAAGGGAATAAATAAACCGAGTACTTTGTATAAGTCATGTAAAAACGCATTGATGCACATGTCAATGATAGTCACTACTGCCGCAATCAAGACGATAAAGACAGGAATCCGTACTTCAGGCGTGACGATGTCGCGGACTAATGCAATCACGAGGTTAGTTAGGACTAATACTAACAAGGTGGATAAGCCCATGCCTAAGCCGTTAGTCGCCGTCGTCGTAACGGCTAGGGCTGGACATAATGCTAATTGTTGCGCTAACACAGGATTATTATCCCAAAGTCCATCACGCATAATTTTGCCGTAATTTGTCGCCATGGCTATTTGCCTCCTGCTGTTGTTGCTGTCGGGGCACTGTCAGCAACGGGTTTATTCACTTCTGCCAAAATGTCGGATTGTTTTTCCTTATAGAAATCTAGCCCTTCTTTAACTGCATTCACGACAGCACGCGGGGTAATCGTCGCCCCCGTGAATTGGTCAAAAATCCCGCCGTCTTTCTTAACTTTCCACCCCTTCTCATCAGGATCAGCTAAGGATTTGGCTGTAAAGCTCTCAATCCATGGGGCTTTACTGATTTCGATTTTGTCACCAAGTCCAGGGGTTTCTTTATGCGCTAGGGTACGTACACCTAAAATTTTGCCTGATTTATCAATCCCCATGATGAGATTAATCGCACCTGCATAACCATGTCCTGTCACTTCAAAAGCGACACCTGTTAATTCACCTGCTTTCTTTGCCACATAAATTTGACGTTTAGAACCATCCGCATTTGTCACTTCAATCGCTTCTTTTAACATGTCATTGTCATGTAACGCAGCGGGTAACACTTGTTCAATAGAAGCCTGTTTTTCAGCCGCTTTCGCTTTTTCAATGGCATCATGGGTTTCTACGTTAGCAATTACTAAGGCGGCACTGGCTAATAAACCAACGCTCCCTAATAAACCGCTGTGATAACCAATACGGTTACGATAACTGGGGTTTTTAATACCTTTCGTCATGATATTTCTCTTTAAGAACGGGTGCTAACGTCGATAGGTTTACCACGATAAGTACGACCATAAATGCGAGGGCGTACATAATGGTCAATTAATGGGGTTAATGCATTCATCAGTAACACCGCAAAGCCAACCCCTTCAGGGAAACCGCCCCATGTCCGAATGGTATATTCCAAAACGCCAGCCCCAACCCCAAATAAAATTTGTCCTATTTTGCTAGAGGGCGAAGTCACATAGTCAGTTGCAATAAAGAATGCTGCTAACATCGCCCCGCCATTGAGAATATGATAAAGACCATCGGTATAACGGTCGGGATTAATCAGGTGAAAAACCGTTGCTAAAACTAATGAGGTTAATAACATAGAGACAGGAATATGCCATGTAATCACCCGTTTATAGAGCATATATAACCCCCCTAACAATATTAATAATGCAGAGGTTTCCCCTAAACTACCCCCTGTCCATCCTAAAAGGGAATACAAGGGGTTATAGTCTGTAAGCACTTGTGGCACGGTATGATTTAAAGTTAATTCTGTCTTGACATGTCCTAAAGGCGTTGCACCGCTGTATCCATCGATATTTGGAATACTCCCGCCAAAAGTAATGCCTAAACTGGTCAGTAAACTGGGGGCATTACTAGAAAACAGTGGCGTTGGATTAATCCATGTCGTCATCTCTAGGGGGAAAGCAATCAGGAGCATGACCCGCGCTAACATCGCAGGATTAAAAATATTTTGTCCTAAACCGCCAAATAAATGCTTGCCAATGCCTAGCGCAAACACCACGCCAACGACTGCAATCCACCAAGGGGCCCATGGTGGCAAGGTTAACGCAATTAACCAGCCCGATAACACCGCAGAACCATCATTTAAAAACGGTTTAATCGGTTTTCCCATCAAGTACAAACAGGCAGCTTCTGTCGCTAAGGCAGCCGCGATGCTAATTAATAATAAAAATAAAGCAGGCCAACCAAACAAAAAAATGCCAAAAGCTGTCGTTGGAACGAGGGCGTAAATAACCGTACGCATCACGGTTGCAACCGATGTCGGTGCATGAGTATGAGGGCCGCTAATCAGCGTGGCAGGATTCATGAAATTACTCCGAGTAAACCTTCAATAACCTTAATCTAATGACAATTCTGCATTGACTGCTTTAGCAGCTTGCGCAGCTTTACGAGCATCTGCTTCTGCTTTTCGCTTGGCGGCGGCATCTGCTTTTAATTGAGCTTCCCGCTCTAAGCGTTGGGTACGTTGTTCAACTAAACGACGATTTTCCTGTGTTTTATGCTTCGCTTGTTGACGTGCCGCAATTTCCCCTTTGGCATAATTAAAATATTGCACGAGAGGAATATGTGAAGGGCAAACATAGGAACAACAGCCACAGCTGACACAGTCAACTAAACCAAAATCGACCACTTTATCCAAATTGCCCGCTTTTGCATGGGCTGCCATCTGTAACGGCAATAACCCACAAGGACACGCACCGACACAGCTACCACAACGAATACAGGGCATGACTGTTTGTGCTGAAACTTCTTGCGCGGTTAACGCTATTACGCCACTTGTCCCTTTAACAACGGGAACATTTAAAGAAGGCATCATCTGCCCCATCATCGGTCCCCCCATCAAAGTACGTGCGGGAGGCTCAGACAATCCGCCACAAAAAGCAATAACATCAGACAATAACGTACCTATCGGCACTTCCACATTTTGAGGCTCTTTCACAGCCCCACCACCGACTGTAATCACTCGAGAAATTAAAGGACGATGATGTCTAATAGCCTGATGTACCGCGTAAGCAGTGCCCATGTTATGCACCAAGACCCCAATATCAGCTCCTAAGCCACCCGCAGGCACTTCTAACCCTGTGACCGCTTTAATCATGTGCTTTTCAGACCCCATGGGATATTGCGCAGGCACAACCACGACGCGCAGATTGCCCGCATGTTCACAGGCTTTTTGCAGGGCAGCAATCGCAACAGGCTTATTATCTTCAACCACTAACAAAGCTTTTTCCGCTTTAATGGTATGTAAAATAATGCGTGCCCCATCAACAATGCCGTCCGCTCGCTCTTGCATTAAACGGTCATCACAGGTTAAATACGGCTCACACTCGCCCCCATTTAACACTAACATATGGATTTTATTGCGACTGCCTAAACGCAATTTCACCGCAGAAGGAAAAGTTGCCCCGCCCATACCAACAATACCCGCAGCCCCCACACGCAAGGCAATTTCAGCCCCATCAGTTCTTAACGGGTCTGCATCCATGCTGGGCAAATCTACCCACTTATCTTCGCCATCAGATTCTAAAACGATAGTACGGACGGGCAAGCCAGAAGGATGGGGGGCAGGATGGTCACTAATATCGACAATCATGCCCGACGTTGGCGCGTGTACAGGGGCAGAAATAGCCCCTTGACTATTTGCGAGTAACTGACCTTTTAAAACCGTATCACCCACTTTAACTGCAGGTTCAGCAGGCGCGCCAATATGCTGTTGTAAAGGGACATACAGACGCTTAGGCATGGGCATAACCCGAATTGGCTTAGCACTGGTAATCTGCTTATGTTCTTCGGGATGAACACCACCATTAAACTTAAACAACTTCATCGCTTTTCTCATCACCACTGAGGATGTAACCCATCTGTTACCATCAACTCAGGAAAGGGAAAGACAGTGTAGGGACTGTCACAAAATTACTTAACCAAGCCCCTACCCAAATTTTTATTACATCTAACCGTTCAACACGGGTGCACTAAGCTGCAACAGGTAATTGCTCCGCAGGTTTATCCCAACGCCATGTTTTCAAAGTCACCTCAATAGGACGCATTTGTAAGCACTCTGTTGGACAATGATCAACACATGCAGAACATCCTGTACAAGCATCTTTAATAACGGCATGAATTTGTTTTGGCGCGCCAATAATCGCATCGGTTGGACAATGCTTAATACAACGCGCACAACCAATACAATTATTCTCATCAATTCCTGCTAACATCGGCACACTATCTGCCACTGCGGATGCATCAAATGACACATTCAACTTAACCGCTAATTCTTCCGCTAAAGCACGACCACCAGGCGGGCAACAAGTTACAGGTGCTTGTCCTGTTGCTAATGCATCAGCCGCCCCAGCACACCCTGGGAATCCACATTGACCACAATTAGAATTAGGTAAAATGGCTAAAATTTCTTCAACAATTGGATTTTTCTCAACTTTAAAAATTCTCGCGGCATAACCTAAACCGATACCTAAAACAAAACCTAAAATTGTGAGACAAAAAACAGCAGCAACCATTGCATGTACTCCTTCACTGTTACTTAAATGACAAACCACCAAACCCCATAAACGCCATTGCCAACAAGCCCGCCGTTACGTAGGCAATGGGCGCACCTACAAATGCAGCAGGCACATTTGCAATCGCAATCCGTTCCCGAATGCCTGCAAAAATCACCATGACTAACGTAAAACCCACCGCAGAGCCAAAGCCATAAACAATGCTAGGTAAGAAACCGATTTTTTCTTGAATCACTAAAAGCGCAACCCCTAACACCGCACAGTTAGTCGTGATTAACGGTAAGTAAATCCCTAATACTTGATATAACGTCGGGCTGGTTTTATGAATGACCATTTCAGTAAATTGCACAACCGCCGCAATCACTAAAATAAAGAAAATAATTCGTAAAAAACTAATATTGAGGGGAATTAAGATGAAATGCTCCATTAACCAACTGGCAATGGTTGCAAGCGTTAACACGAAAGTTGTTGCTATTCCCATACTAATGGCAGTATCAATTTTGTTAGATACCCCCATAAATGGACATAACCCCAAAAATTTACTCAATAAGACATTATTGATTAAAACAGTACCAATCAAAATTAATAAATACTCGCTCATGACACTCATTACCCTCGTGGAAAGACCCATTTTTCCTACACATGGCATAAAGTGTGCCACTCGCTTTTAATGCTAAATTAAGCAACTAAAATCAAAATAATAACCTCGTATAGTGCAGTGCAAAAATGTCGTATTTGTCGGTTCGAAAGACGCGCTTAAACCCTTTTGTAATAAATGTTACAAAATGAGGAAATTGAATAAAAGCGATAATTTAAACTATGTTAAAGAAAAAAAATGTTATTTATTGCAGACTCTGCAAGTTTTGAGTTTATTGAAATAACAATATTTACTGTCTTTCACAAAAAGTAACTACTTAATCTAAAAACTAAAATTGTAGTTATCTGTAAAAATATTGCTAAACGGATGGAGATTTACAAATGACTGTACAAAAAACAAAAATCAATATTGCAATCATCGGTGCAGGAGAGACAGGGACACCACTACTAAAACAACTCTCTGCAAGTAGTTTTATCCAAATTGTCGCCGTTGCGGATGTGAATCAAGACACCGTCGGGATGCGCCTTGCTCGTGAGCAAGGAATTCACACCACACAAGATTTTATGGAAATCGCCAATATGGGCGAAACGGTAGATATCATTATTGAAGTCACGGGGAAAACAGAAGTCCGTGAACAGTTACGTCAAGCGTTGTATAAAACAGGCAATAATCACACAGTCATCATGCATGAAATTATTGCCATTCTGCTGATGTCCTTATCACAAGGCGAGCTAGTACAAATTAAACATGAAGAAGGTTTAGCCTACGCTTAAAAACCTGCTCTGCGCATCAATGACGCACGATAACCTATGTGCGTCATTGTGATAGAAATAACACTTGCCATTGATAATTAGCGACCTCTACAATACTTCAATAAAACACGTCATCTTGAATGACAAGCCCTTTTTCCCCGCTTGCCTGCTTCGTCTTTTCTTTAATCCGACATAATCACCTGACATGATCATGGTCTCTATCCCTTACTGAGTGAAGCATCTCATGAATATTAAGGCAATTTACCCTGGCACATTTGACCCCATTACATTAGGACATTCAGATATTGCCAGACGAGCGGCAAAACTCTTCAATAAGGTTATTATTGCTGTTGCTGCAAACCCTGCAAAAACTCCCTTATTTCCTTTAGAAGAACGGGTCGAATTAACGAAAACAGCTTTAGCCGATGTTTCAAATATTGAAGTCTGTGGCTTTGATAATTTACTGGCAAACTTCGCAACCCGAGCGCAAGCACAAGTCATTGTCAGAGGTTTACGTGCAGTCTCTGATTTTGAATACGAATTTCAGCTAGCAGGGATGAATCGCACGTTAATGCCTGAAATAGAAACGATTTTTTTAACCCCTGCGACGCAATATACCTATATTTCCTCAAGCCTTATCAAAGAAATTGCCCGTTTAGGGGGACCAATACACGAATTTGTTCACCCAAAAGTATTAGATGCCATTTCTAAGAAAATGCGCTAATATTTGCAATACCCTAGCTTTTTAGTATGGAATAAATGTAATGGCACTGTTAATAACTGATGAATGTATCAACTGTGATGTTTGTGAGCCTGAATGCCCAAATGGTGCAATCAGTGAAGGGGATGAAATTTATGTAATTAACCCGAACGCCTGTACAGAATGTGTCGGACATTATGATACACCACAATGTATAGATGTTTGCCCCGTTGATTGCATTATTACCAACCCCAGCTTTATAGAAACTAAGGACGACTTATATTTAAAATATCAACAACTCATAAAACAAACAGCATAGTTAACTTTTTATTTAATCTGAGTTCGGCGAGATTTTATAAATAACACATAGACCTGCTAGGTTTTCAAAACCTAGCAGGTCTATTGTCGTCTAAATCTGAATCAGAATTCACAGAATTAGCAAAATTAAAAAACGTGATTCACCTGACTTTTGGGTTTGAGGATTTTAAATCCTGCTAATCCTGTTAATCCTGATTCAGACAATGTTTTAATCTTGTCTGGTGAATTCCGATGAAAAACAAGAGAGTAATCTCTGCCAGTCCTTCAACCCTTTTCGCGTGTTCCGACAGACCTGCTAGGTTTTCAAAACCTAGCAGGTCTCTGTTTTGTTTTATAAAACTCGCAGAACTCAAATTAAACCAAGAAATTAATGCGAATCACGCTTTTTAATTCTGCTAATTCTGAAAATTCTGATTCAGACAAAAAAAGACCTGCTAGGTTTTGAAAACCTAGCAGGTCTCTGTTTTATTTTATAAATCTCGCAGAACTCAGGTTAAATTTAGGACTGGCAGTCCTCACAGGACTGCCAGTCCTTCGCATCGTTTTATAGTGCGTTTACTATATCAATGTAAAAGCCCCCAACAATTGTAAAATTGTTGGGGGCTTTTTTGTGACGAGCAGAAATTAAGTTATTTCTTCTCTTCTTTTTTCTCCTCTTTCGGCATTTTTAGTGCGAGGAATAGCTGTGATGAGCCACGTTTTACTAAGATTGGAACAGCTTGCCCTGATTTTAAATTGCTAATTAATTCTTCAACTTGTGCGACATCTTTAACGGATGTATTAGCAATCATAAGAATGATGTCATCAACTCTGACACCTGCTTCTTGGGCGATACCTTCGGCAGATTTAACAATCACTCCGCCTTCAGCAATTTCTAGTTCTTTTCGTTGATTTTCTTCCAAATTGCCGAGCGTTAGTCCTAACTTATTACGGATGACTTTGGATTGACCTGTCATTGTTTTTTGCAAGTCGTCTTCTGCGGGTAATTCGGCAATTGTCACTTGTAAGTTTTGTTCTTTACCTGCACGAATGATTTTAGTCGCAATAACGCTGTTAATGGGGGTAACTCCGACAATAGGCGGTAAATCTGAGGAGTGGTCTATTTTTTTACCATTGAATTCAATGATGATATCGCCTGCTTGAAAACCTGCGGCTTCAGCGGGGCTGTTTGGTAGAACTTTTGCTACTAACGCGCCTTGTGGTCTGGTCATGCCAAAAGATTCGGCGAGTTCTCTTGTTACGTCTTGGATGAGTACGCCTAACCAGCCACGGCTTACTTTTCCTTTTTCTCGCAGTTGGTCAACAATGTTTTTCATGACATCGACGGGGATTGCGAAGGATAAGCCCATAAATCCACCCGTGCGACTGTAGATTTGTGAGTTAACGCCAACAACTTCGCCGTCTAAGTTGAAGAGTGGGCCACCTGAGTTACCAGGGTTGATTGCAACGTCTGTTTGGATGAAAGGGACGTAGCTGTCTGTTGGTAAACTGCGACCTTTTGCGCTGACAATCCCTGCTGTTGCGGAGTATTCAAATCCAAAGGGAGAACCAATTGCTAGCACCCATTCGCCTACTTTTAGATCGTTAGCATTGCCTAGTTTTACGAAAGGTAGTTCGGTTGCTGACAGTTTTAACAGGGCTAAATCGGTGCGGGCATCTGCGCCGATGAGTTCAGCCGTGAATTCTCGGCGGTCTGTTAGTCGAACAATAATTTCGTCAGCATTTTCAATAACGTGATTATTGGTGACAACGTAGCCATCTGCGGAGATGATAAAGCCAGAACCTAGCGATGTTGAGGGGAGTTCGTTTAAGTAGGGGGCGTTCTCTTCATCTTCGAAAAAGCGGCGAAAGAATTCGTTAAAGGGGCTATCTTCGGGTAAATTTGGGATAGTTTGGGGTAATTTTTTTTCTGTTGGCGGTGGGGTCGTTTCTTTCTTTGTCGTTGTACTGATATTAACGACCGCAGGACCGTATTTTTCTACTAATTCGGTAAATTCTGGCAAACTCCGTGATTGTACGCCTAGACTTAATAAACTCATGCTTAATCCAATAAGGAATGAAGCATATACAAAAATTTTCCGCATATTCGCTCCCAACAACACATGTTTATAATAAAGTGGCAAGCTTTTATCTGCTTGTTTCATGAAGAGAAGGACTGACATTATTAATGGTTGGATAGTATAAGGTTGGATTGGCTATTTTAATTAATACAGGTTGGTAACGTGTATCTTCTTCTAAACGGGAGGAGAGGTAGTGAGCCAGTCCTAATCCGCCTGCAAGTCCAAATAAACCCGCTAGTGCTGTCCAGCCTTCTCCACTGGGTAATCCTGATGATATCGCAAGACTATCGTAACTTGCAGCAACTAAAAATAAAAAAATCAGCGGTAAGATATAGAGAAGAAGTGAGCCACGCAATAGGGCGCGTTCTTCTAACCCAATAATGACTTTATCGCCTAATTTGGCGGATAGGTTATTTATCACTCTGACTTCATTGATTTTTTGCCCGAATAAGCTGGCGAGGCTGCTTGTTCCACAACCATCAACGCTACATTGGGCGCAGCCACTGCGTCGTTGTGTCCGTACCCAAACAAATTTTTCTGTTGCTTCAACAATAACGCCTTCTTCTTCTAACATGGTGACCACCTTAATATGACATAACTGCTTAATGTGAGTCTTTGCATTATGCGTACAATTTAAAAAGTTCTAAAGAGGGCTTTAAAAATTATTCGTGGACAATTAGTTAGTTCATCACTTTGCCTAAATTGTTGTGGCTTTTGATAACCGCAATAATGCATTTGTTGCTAACCCGTATTTAGTTAATAGTAGCATTAACTGTACCGATTACGCAGAGGTCAGCAAAGGGCATTGAGATATTTTTGTGTATTTATTTTTAAAATAAGTGAGTTAATTGTCTTCTTGAAGGATTAGCGGAATTGGTGTGGCATTTTCTAAAGCTTGTCCTGCTTCTTTCCAGCCGTCTGTCCCTTCGGGATACCAATAAACGCGGGTATATCCCATTTCTAGGGCGCGTTTTCCTGCATTCCATGACATCCAACAATCGATAATGCAGTAAAATACGAGGGGGTAGTTTTTATTGCCTTTTGTAGCACGGGCTAAATTATCGCTAAAATAGTGTTGCATTGGGGGGCTTAAGTGACCATAGCCGACATTGGGTAACCAGAGGCTGTGGGGCAAATTGGCTCGCGGTTCACTGAGTAACCAAGCCCCCTCTAATAAGGCGGATTCTTCACGGTAGGTAATAGCTAATACATCTATGAGTAATGCAGGTTCTTGTTGTAATAAATGTATTAATTCTGTTGTATTAATCGTTGTTGCCCCTGCTAATGCTTGAGGCGTTGGCGCACGATAATTATCCATACGATAATCTGTTGCAAAAACAAGATTAGAGAGTATTAATGGTAAAAAGCATAACCCCTTGTATAATAACCCGCTAATACGGTGATACAGCGCATGATTAGACTTGATAAAAGCAGTTTTTAAAGTCAATATGTCGTTTATTATCACATTTCCCCCCTTTAATTTAATAAGACACGATTATGGGTAAACAAACACCGCTGTATGCAAACCATTTGCAAGCCAACGCTAAAATTGTTGATTTTAGTGGTTGGGATATGCCCTTGCATTATGGCTCTCAATTAAATGAACACAATCAAGTACGTCAGCACGCAGGCGTGTTTGATGTTTCACACATGGCTGTTGTTGATTTAGTCGGTCAACGTGTCACTGCATTTTTACGCTATTTATTAGCAAATGATGTCGCTCGTTTAAAAATAATTGGTAAAGCGTTATATACCTGCATGTTAAATGAACAAGGCGGTATTTTAGATGACCTCATTGTTTATAAACAGACAGATACTCAATATCGTTTAGTCGTGAATGCAGGAACACGTGAAAAAGATTTGCAGTGGATTCGCCAACATGCACAGGCTTTTGAGGTACAAGTCACTGAGCAAAAAGACTTAGCCATGTTAGCAATACAAGGTCCTAAAGCACATGCATTGACGTTGCCCTTATTACCACAAGCTTTACAAGCCAGTGCGACCGCTTTAAGCGTCTTTCAAGCCTGCTGGGATGAAGAGTTTTTTATTGCAAGAACAGGCTATACCGGTGAAGAAGGTTTCGAGATTATTCTACCTGCTCATCTTGCCCCTGATTTTTGGGATAAATTACTGGCTCAAGGGGTAAAACCTATCGGCTTAGGTGCGCGAGATACGTTGCGTTTAGAAGCAGGCATGAATTTATACGGCGTTGACATGGATGAAAATTATACGCCATTAGAATCAGGACTCACATGGACAGTTGCATGGTCGCCTGATGACCGTGATTTTATTGGACGTGCGGCTTTAAAAGCACAATTAGCGACAGGCGAACACTTTGTTATGGTTGGCTTAGTGCTAAAAAGTAAAGGTGTGTTACGTTCACATCAACAGGTTCAAATTCCAGAAGTCGGAGAAGGGCAAATTACGAGCGGGACATTTTCCCCGACATTAGGCGTATCTATTGCCTTAGCTCGACTTCCCGCTGGGATTTATGAAAATGTAACGGTTACAATACGCAATAAGCAACTACCTGCCCAAGTCGTCAAACCCCCGTTTGTGCGTCAAGGTAAAGCATTAATTGAAATTCCTAATTTTATTGATTAACTGATTATGTAATTCATTGGGAGTATGGTAAATGAGTGAAATTTTAGATGATTTAAAATATGCAGAAAGCCATGAATGGGTTAGAGTCGAAAATGATATTGCCATCATCGGCATTACTGACCATGCACAAAAATTGTTAGGGGATTTAGTCTTCATTGAATTACCTGAAATCGGGCAACCTGTAGAAGCTGGCGACGAATGCGCGGTTGTAGAATCCGTCAAAGCCGCGTCTGACGTTTACAGCCCTGTTGGTGGTGAAGTCATCGCTGTGAATGCTAGTCTGGTCGATGAACCTGAATTAGTGAACAAAAGCCCCTACTATGACGGTTGGCTGTTTAAAGTACGTTTAAGCGACGGAGATACAGGTCTTGATGATTTATTAAACGCGGAAGAATACGCGGAATCTATCAACGAAGAATAACGCCTGCGTATTTTTCTCCGCGTTAAACATGTGTTTGACCGTTTACGCAACATACGGTTAAACACATACCCTCTCCGACTCATAAACGTCTAAAACTCATAATGCCCTACATTCCGCATACTCAAGAAGAAATAGAAACGATGTTAGCCACCATTGGCGTTGGTAGCATCGAAGCCTTGTTTGACGAAATCCCAGACGCATTACGTTGTGCGCCACTGACACAACTCCCCCCCCAACTGACTGAATTAGAAATCGGTCAACTTATGCGCCAACGCGCAAACCAAGATGGCAATGCCCTATGCTTTATTGGCGCAGGTGCTTATGAGCATCATATCCCTGCTGCAGTATGGGAAATTGCCACGCGGGGCGAATTTTACTCTGCTTACACCCCTTACCAAGCAGAAGCCAGTCAAGGCACTTTACAACTGTTATACGAATATCAAACCATGATGACCCGTTTAACAGGGATGGATGTCTCTAACGCCTCCTTATACGATGGCGCGAGTGCATTAGCAGAAGCCGTTTTAATGGCAGTGCGTTTAAACAAATCTGCCAAAGCCAATACCGTTTTACTGCCTGCAACAGTACACCCCATTTATCGACAAGTCGTAGAAACACTTGTTAAAAATCAAGGGATTCAATTAAAAATGCTACCCTATCACCCAAAAACAGGGACAGTTGACCTCGAAAAATTACCAAGCGTCACAGAAAACATGGCGGCGTTAGTCATTCCTCAACCAAACTTCTTTGGCATGTTAGAAGCAGTTAATGCACTAACAGATTGGGCAAAAGCAAACAAATTATTGGTTATTGCACAAGTCAACCCGACAACATTATCAATCCTTTCCTCACCCGACACATGGGGTGAACAAGGCGCGGATATTGTGTGCGGAGAAGGACAACCGCTAGGCATTCCCCTTGCGTCAGGCGGCCCTTACTTTGGTTTCCTCTGCTGTAAACAAGACTACGTTCGCCAAATGCCAGGGCGCATTATTGGACGTACCACAGACCTTGACGGCAAAGAAGGATTTGTCCTCACCCTACAAGCCCGTGAACAACATATTCGCCGTTCTAAAGCCACTTCGAATATTTGCACCAATCAAGGCTTAATGGTCACAGCAGCAACTATTTACCTATCTATCATGGGCGCGGAAGGTTTAGAACGAACCGCGTTAGCCTGCCATGCAAATACCCATCAACTAATTCAACGCTTAAGCCAAATTGATGGCGTAACATCTGTCTTTAAAGGCGATTATTTCCACGAACATCTGCTACAACTGAATAAACCCGTTGCAGAGGTTTTAACCGCACTGGCACAACAACGCATTTGGGGTGGTTATGATGTCAGTCGTTATTATCCTGAATTAGGGAATGCTCTATTAGTGTGTGCTACAGAAACACGCACCGCTGAAGATATTGAATTTTTTGCGAAAACTTTAACACAAGTTTTAGCGAATTAATTAACCCCTGTTTTGCGAATTTTATAAAATAAAACAGAGACCTGCTAGATTTTTTAAAACCTAGCAGGTCTGTCGGAACACACGAAAAAGATTCACCAGACAAGACTAAAATATTGTCTGAATCAGGATTTTCAGGATTAGCAGGATTTAAAACCCTCAAACCAAAAAGTTAGGGTGAATCACGCTTTTTAATTCTGCTAATTCTGAAAATTCTGTGAATTCTGATTCAGATAATTTTTAAAAGAAACCCGCCAAACTCAGGTTAAGGCGCAAATAAAAAAGCCTCAGTATCAACATACTGAGGCTTTTTCATTTCTATCATCTTCAATAAACCGCCTGCTTTGGCGAATCAGCTGTAACGGAAGTTGAGGAATTTGTCAAAAAACATTCCGATGCGTTTCAACCGCCTGCTTTGGCGAATCAGCTGTAACTGGTGTATGTAGTAGTAACAAAGTAGAGGTAAAGTGTTTCAACCGCCTGCTTTGGCGAATCAGCTGTAACATACGATTAAGGTAACGGTGGAGTTATTCAATGTTTCAACCGCCTGCTTTGGCGAATCAGCTGTAACGCAGAAGTAAAAGATAGTAATCGAAAACTAATGGAGTTTCAACCGCCTGCTTTGGCGAATCAGCTGTAACGTAATATCTTTCATGAACAATATAACTGTTCTATGTTTCAACCGCCTGCTTTGGCGAATCAGCTGTAACCAGTCACTAACCATTATGGTGTCAAAATTAATATGTTTCAACCGCCTGCTTTGGCGAATCAGCTGTAACCCCGACGATCAAAATAATCACATATTTTTCACTTGCTTGCAAGCCAAAATTTTCACGAAAAATTGCCCAAAAAAGTAGAACTCTTTTGCATATTTCTTGCATAAGAAAATATGCAATTAAATCAATAAAATACAAATGCCGTTTTTAAAAAAACCGCCCATTTTACGACCCTCGAAAAGTAGAACTCTCTTCTTGATTTTAAAGGACTATTCTATTATTCCCGTTTATCCCGACGAGATGAATAACTCGATATTGATGCAACTTCATTAAAAAACAGCAAAACTCTTCAAATTAAAGTTATTACGCCCGATGATAAGGATGGTTTTGTAACACACTCCAAGCGCGATAAATCTGTTCAGCAACAACAATGCGAACTAAAGGATGAGGCAAGGTTAAGGCTGATAACGACCAACGTTGTTGAGCACGTTCTAAACAGGCAGGGGCTAATCCTTCAGGAGAACCTACTAACAGCGCGACAGTGCGGGCAGTTTGCATCCATTGAGCAAGTTGTTCAGAAAGTTGTAGCGTATTCCATGCTTGCCCGCGTTCATCTAAAGCGACGACATGCGCTTGCGGGGCGATAGCCTGCAAAGTTTTTTCCCCTTCTTCCCGTTGAAAGCGGGCAATATCTGCGTTTTTTCCCCGTTTTAACAAAGGAATTTCCACCAGTTGCAAGCTACAACTAGCGGGAAGACGTTTTGCATAATCTTGATAGCCTTGTGTGACCCAATCAGGCATTTTCTGTCCGACACAAATTAATTGAATTTGCACAATAAATTTAAATCAGTGGTGAATTTGTCGCTGGAATAAGCGGAAAAAATTATCCGTGGTTGCTTGCGCGACTTTAGCGAAAGGTTCGCCTTTGAGTTCGGCAATATGTTCAGCAACATATTTAACGTAGGCGGGTTGGTTGAGTTTGCCACGATAGGGGACAGGGGCAAGATAGGGCGCGTCGGTTTCTATCAACATATAGTCTAAAGGCAATTGGCGAGCAACAGCTTTTAAATCTGTTGCCGTTTTAAAGGTGACAATGCCTGAAAAGGAGATGTAAAAATTCATATCCATGGCTTGCCGTGCGGTGTCCCAATCCTCAACAAAACAGTGCAAAATCCCGCCAACTTCGTGGGCTTTTTCTTCGCGGAGAATTTGTAGCGTATCGGCGCGGGCTTCGCGGCAGTGAATAATCAGGGGTTTGCCTGTGACTTTAGCAGCAGCAATATGCGTTCTGAAGCGTTGTTTTTGCCAGCTTAAATCACCTTCGCTACGGTAGTAGTCTAAACCTGTTTCACCGATAGCAATCACTTTGGGATGGTCGGCAAGTTTAATCAGTTGTTCAACATCTGGCTCGTTATCGCGCTCGCTATTGGGATGGATACCGACAGAGGCGTAAACGTTTGCATATTTTTCAGCAAGTTGTACGACATTAGGGATATTGTGTAAATCAACTGCAACACAGAGGAAATGACTCACACCCGCTTGTTGGGCGTTGTCAATTAAAGTCTGCGGTTGCATTTTTTCAATTAAATCTAAATGACAGTGGGAATCTACAAGCATTTTTTAAATTACATGGTGTAAGTGGGTTTTTCGGATTTGAGCATCGCAACGATGGCTTGTTCGATTCTTTCACGAGTCTTGCCGTTGTCCATTTCGTTAAAATGTACGCCAATGCCCGCAGGACGACCACCGGGTGCACCTTTAGGGTTAATCCATGCAACTTTGCCTGCAACGGGGGTTGTGCCTTCATCGTTTAAGAGCGTGAGTTTTAAGAAGACTTCTTCACCCAATTCGTATTTTTTATCGGTTGGAAAAAATAGCCCACCACGTTTGAGGAAAGGCAAATAGGAGTTGTAAAGAGTAAGTTCATCTTTCACATGCAGGGTGAGCATGTTTTTCGCGCCTAATGTAGGCTTTTTCATGATATAAATCCTCTTTTTGTCATCAGGTTATATTATTGCGCCCAGTAGCGATAGCCTTGTTTAACAGCTTCAAATAAGGCGTTGCTGGCTTTGAGTAGCATGGCGTTTTGTCCTTCTGCACCATCCCATGTGAGGATGAGGTATAGGGCTTGTGCGGATTGGAAAACGCTGTAAATGTGAAATCCACCTGGATCAAATTTGCAACTGTCATCAATACGCCAACAGCTCGATTGATTATAGTTTGCTAAGTAATCTTGAAAAATCAAGTTTGTCGGACTGACATAGATAATACTGGCTAACATTTCGTTATTTTGTCGTTGAAATTCAGCAACAACAATTTGTCCATTCTTACCGACATTGGCTAAGTGCCAGCATTGATTAATAGCACGTTGTCGTTGTTGGGTAAGGCGTTGGATAATTGCGCGTTCACAGTCTGCATAAACGCCCATCATGATGGGTTGTTGTGTCCCTAAGGCAAGTTTATCGTTGTCGTTGAGCAGTAAGCAGGTGCTATCGGGGCGTGTGTTGCCCTCCGCAATCAGAAATAATTCCCCACGTTGGTTGTTAAAGTTTTGGGCGATGTCGCGCAGACTGTTGCGGTTATTATTTCCTGATTGTAGTTGAACATAGCTGACGGGTAAAAGGCGATTGCCTTCACATAACGCCGTGGTAATTTTATCAGGTGCGTTGAGTTCGCCTAAAGCCAGTAGGCGTGAGCCTGTTGTATCGGCAAAGGCAAAACCGCTGTTGTCGAAATTGCTGATTAAAGTTGTTGGTGACGTTTTGCCAGTGGGAAAGATTCGATATTGTAAACGGCTATTGTCTGCGACAAAGGCATCACTTTGCGCGAGTCCTTGATTAATCAGTTGAGTACGTAACGCATTGGCTTGGCTTTTATTGGAGGCGGTGACAGCGACAATATTTAAGTTATTTGTGCCCCAGTAAACGCTTGCATCAAAGCCTTTTGCAATCAAACGTTGTGCGTTGTCTATGGCATTGGGTTGCGATTGCATGGAGTAGAGAATCACAACGGTTGTTGGTAACGCGCTCGTTGTTGGACTTTTGACGGTTGCAGGTGCAACAGGGCTTGTATTAGCAGGCTCTACCGCTGTTTGTGGGTTGCCTGTGAGTTGGGTTTGAATTTGTTGCCGTAAGGTATCGGCTTTGCTTAAGATTTTGCTTCGGTCTTCGGAAACCACCACCACGTTTATAATGCCTGCTTTAGAAAAACAGCGAACAAGGGCTTTAAAGCCATAATTTTTGCTGTCGCTGACGCTGGCAAATAAGGTCGGGCTACCTGTTGCGCGGTTAATTTGGGTAAAGCCGTTTTGGGTTAATACCGTTTCTGATGTGTTTAAACAGTTTTCATCAGTGAATTGTAAATCTTCTGCAACGCTGATGCTCATATACGGGGATGCCGCATGACTGCTCAGAGAGATGAGCAGAATAGCAGTGGTTAAACAAGCGATGAGTTTCATGGTTTATCCCTGTTAATTGGTTTTTAGAAGTTTTTGGACGGTAAACTATAACATAGTGTTGAAAGTGATACGGGCGTTGTCTATTGAGGGGTTCGCAAAATAGCGTTGTACATCTTCAGGTCTGTCTATGTCCCATTGTAAGGGGAGTTCGTACCAATCACAGCGCAGTTGACGCAATCGCGCTCGGGTTTCATGTATCAGATTTTCTTGACTCCATGGCATTGTGCTAAAAATATCCAGTGCTTTGCCTTGTATTCCAACTAAGACATAGCCTCCATCTTCCGCAGGGGCTAAAACAACTGGACAACCTTGTTGTAATACCTGAAAAGCCTGTTGAATGTCTGCCACGCTGAGGCTCGGGCAATCAGTGCCAATTAAAACTGTTGGAACAGGGAGATGTTGTTGTAATGCAAATAACATCCGCATTCCTAAATCATCGCCTTGTTGGGTATAAAGTGAAATGGGGTATTGTTGTTGACAGTGTTGAAAAAAAGGATGTTGGCAGTTAGGAGAACACCATAATTCGCTGTTAAAGTGCGGGGTAAACTGGGCAAGACAGCGGTGAATTAAGCCTTGATGTATTTTGGTCGCCTGCTCTGGTGAGTAGCTTGAAAATAAGCGGGTTTTAACGTGTCCGACAATTGGAGCTTTTGTAAAAATTTGTAGCCTATTTATCATAATATTGCTTTAACTGCTTTGGATTTGCGCCTAACCAATAGGCAAGGCGTAAATACCACATTAAAAAAATCGTGCGAATAATGCCTTTTTGTTCCCAGCGACGGCTGGAGCTGGTCACTTTTTCAGATAAACAAATTGGTGCAGAGAGACATTTTAAGCGTTTACTCAAGGCAATATCCTCCATTAACGGCTGTGCGGGATAACCTTCAACTTGTTGAAAAGCAGATTTATAAACAAAAATTGCTTGGTCTCCCGTTGCAATTCCCGTCAGACGGGAACGCCAATTCATCAAGCGTTCAATCCAACGAAATAACCAATGTTTGCCTGATAATTGAACGTCAAAGCGTCCCCAAACTTGTTGCGGACGGAGCTTATTTAAAATGAGGCTATCGGCTTGTGGCGGGAGTTGGGTATCTGCATGAAGAAAGAGCAGAATATCATAATGGGCAAAGTTTGCCCCGAGGTTCATTTGATGCGCCCGCCCGCGTTGTCCAATGAGTAAACTATCAACAAACGAAGCTGCTAATTTGCGCGTTTCATCATGACTATCACCATCGACAATAATCACTTCATGTCCAGCATTTCGAAGTGGCTGTAAAGCTTCTAAAATTGCCACAATATTCTTGGCTTCATTCAGCGTCGGGATGATGATAGAAAGTTTACTCAAGATAATGCGCCCCCGCAGCTACTCCCTTGTCCCGCTGTACAGCCATAACAATGGTCTGCAATGGTGATGGGGTTATTGGTTAAATCTTGGTTGGTTAAGTCTTTAATATGTTGTTTACGCCCTTGTCGGTATAGGGGTAAACCTAACATCTGATTAAAGTCACAATCATAAACATAACCTTGCCAATCGATACTAATTAATTGTCGACACATCACTCGCGCTAAATTTTCGACTTGAAAAGCCTGTTTTAAGCATTGCATGTAATCTTGAAACTGTCCTTTTGACAATAAGCTACTGCCAAAACGTTGAATTGGCATATTGCACAAAGTGTAAAGTTGATTAAAAACAATCCCATAATTTTCAAAGAGGATTTTTTTATAATCGGCTTCTAAGGTTTGTTGAGCGGGCGGTAAATAGGTATCTAAAGGATTAAAAACAAGATTTAATTGTAAAGCACTCCCCGCGTGTCCATAACCGAGTTGATTTAAACGTTGTAAACCCGCAATACTTTTTTCAAATGTCCCAACACCGCGCTGTTTATCAACATTTTCAGCCAGATAACAGGGTAAAGAAGCCACGATTTCAACCTGTTGTCCTGCTAAAAACTCAGCTAAATCCGTTTGTTCAGGCTCAAATAAAATTGTTAAATTACAACGGTCTATAACTTTAATCCCTTGCTGACGGGCTTGTATCACTAACCAACGAAAATGTGGATTAAGCTCAGGCGCGCCCCCTGTTAAATCTAACGTAGAAGCTCCTGCCGTTTTTAAATACTGTAAAACCTGCTCTATCGTTTCACGACTCATACTTTCCTGTCGTGTTGGGCTTGCGTTGACATGACAGTGTAAACAACGTTGATTACAGCGATAACCTAAATTAACTTGTACTGTTTCTAATTGTCGACGCGTAATGGCAGGGAAATCCGTTTGTTGTAATAACGGTAAAGTAGCAAGCATGATATTTTTCCTAACCTAAATTAAGTAGTGCTAAACAAGTCAGGGTTTAAACGCATAAAACCTGATTGTCTGAATCAAGATAGACAGGATTTAAAACCCTCAAATAAAAAAACAAGGTGAACGAATCTTTTAAATTCTATGAATCCTGAAAATCCTGATTCAGACAACCGTGTTAAGACGAGAAAAACCTGACTTGTTTAACACTACCCTAAATTGTTGTATCGTCCCTATAGTTTACTGGGTAAATCTATTTTCTTTAGGTTGATTTTTTCACCCCTTTGTTTTTCCGCTCTTAATCCTGCCTCTTTCACCTGAATCGTTTTAATATCGCATCACGCTTTACTGACCATAAAAAACCCACAAAACAAGTGCTATCTGATTGTCAAATCTTAAAAAATAAGAATGATATTGATTCTCATTTGCGTTTATGTTTATATAAAGTGCTTATTATAAGATAATAAACCCAATACTTTTATTTATGTATTAAAGGCATACTGCTTTTTGAAGAGGATTTTTGATGTCTCAGAAACACACTTCCCTTGTTGCTGCTTTATTAACAGCGGCAACCGCTCCGCTTGCTCTCTCTGCATTTGCTGAAGAAACCACACTCCCAGAAGTGAACGTCCAAGCGACGACTGAAAGTGAAACGGCGGATTATGCACCGACGACGACAACCGTTGGCGGAAAAGTACCTATGTTATTGCGCGATGTGCCTCAATCAGTGACGGTAATAAATAAGGCGGTGATGGAAGCACAAGGAGCGACGGATTTAACCGATGCTTTACGTAATGTACCAGGAATAACCCTATCAGCAGGTGAAGGAGGCGTGATTGGTGACAACATCAATTTGCGCGGTTTTTCTGCACGCACTGACATCTTTTTAGACGGTTTCCGCGACCGCTCACAAGCATCACGGGAAACGTTTTTCTTAGAAGCGGTGGAAGTGTTAAAAGGTCCTTCTTCCATGCAATTTGGTCGAGGTTCAACAGGAGGCGTAATTAATCAAGTGAGTAAAGTGGCTCATCTAAAAGACAGCCGTGAAGTGGGTTTTAGTTTAGGCACTGATGACTATTACCGTGCGACTTTTGATGTTAATCAAGAAATGACATCAACCGCTGCTTTTCGAATTGCAGGGCTTGCACATACGAGTAAATCAACCCGCGATATCGTCGAATCCGAACGCTTTGGCATTTCGCCCTCAGTGCGTTTTGGGATAGGCACGCCGACAGAATTAACCATTTATTCCGTCCATCAACGGCGCAGTGATATTCCTGATTATGGTTTCCCTTTATTTAACGGCACACCCATCGATGCATCAACCAGCAATTTTTATGGCTTAACTGATGATAAATATGACCAAGACAGCGATATTTTATCCGCTCGTTTGGAACATCAATTTTCAGATTCATTACAAATTCGTACACAACTTCAGTACAACAACTCAAGGATAGATGCATCACCGACCCCTGTATCGATTGCCAACTCCACGACACTTCCTGTAGATACCCCACTGGAAGCAATGACAATTACCCGTAGCCGTCGTGACCGCGAAATAGATGACACCGCTATTTATAACCAAACTGATTTAATCGCCAAATTTGAAACTGCAGGCATACGCCACACCGTCACAACAGGCATAGAAATTGGACGCGATACCTACGAAAACCAAGGCTACACATGGTCAACCTTGCCATCAACCAATGCCGCTAATCCCTTCTATGAATCAGCACCCAGTAGCGCGACTCGTACACTAGGCACTTACACCGACAGCGAAGGCGACACCTTTGCCGTTTACCTCAATGACCAAGTAGAAATAACCAAAGAATGGAAAGCCACCGCCGGCTTGCGCTGGGACAGATACGCAGTTGATAGCCTAAGCCGTACCGCCGCAGGCGTAGAAACCAAACGCGACCGCACCGACAAAATGACCAGTGGACGAGTGGGACTGATTTATCAACCCACCGACACCCAATCTTATTACACCTCCTACGGCACGTCCTTTAATCCTTCTGCCGAAACCATGACCTTAAGCGATGCGAATCAAGACTTAGAACCCGAAAAAAATCGCTCGATGGAAATTGGCGGCAAATTTGACCTACTCAACGGTGCGTTATCTCTGAATACAGCCCTATTCCGTGTTGAAAAAACCAATGCCCGCACAACAGACCCCTTAAACAGCAGTTTACAAATCCTAGATGGTGAAAACCGCGTTCAAGGGATTGAATTAGGCATAACAGGACGGATTACCCGTGAATGGCAAGTGTTTACAGGTTACACCTACCTAGACAGCGAAATTACCAAGTCTAACGATGTGCAAAGCGGTGTCGCGGTTCAAGGCAAAAAACTACAAAACACCCCAGAACATACCATATCCCTCTGGACATCCTACAACTTTCTTAAAGATTGGGAAGTCGGTGGCGGTTTAATTTACTCCTCCGACCGCTTCGTCAATAACGCCAACACCGCAACCATCGACGGCTACACCCGTTATGACGCAACGCTTGCTTATCATCAACCTAGCTATGACGTTCGTCTGAACTTACAAAATATTACCGACGAAGACTATTTCGAAACTGCCTCATCAGGGCGTGCTGTTCCTGTTGATGGCAGAGCAGGCATTGTCAGCGTGCAATACCGCTTCTAATCCTTTTTTATAAACCCCTGCTTACACGCGAACACAACGCAAAGTAAGCAGGATAACAATAAATGATTAAAAACAAATCAACTCATTATGCTGTTATCTATTCCAAACGTACTTAATCCAGAACAAATTAAATACTGTCGTGAACGCCTTGCAAGCACAGGCTGGGTTGATGGACGAGTCACCGCAGGCTATCAAGGCTACCAAGTTAAAAATAATCAACAACTGCCCGAAAATTCCCCCATAGCCAAAGAACTCGGCGACCTGATTTTAAGCGCGATTGAACGTCATCCCCTATTTATCAGCGCGGCACTGCCCTTGCGCGTCTATCCGCCCATGTTCAACTGCTACGCCGAAGGTATGTATTTTGGCAACCACATCGACAACGCCGTGCGCATTATCCCCAATAGCAACGGACAAAAAATCCGCACCGATGTATCCGCTACCCTCTTTCTTGCAGAACCCGACGAATACGACGATGGCGAATTGCTCATTGAAGACACCTACGGCGTAAACGCCATTAAATTACCTGCGGGACACATGGTTGTTTACCCCTCCACCAGCTTGCACCGTGTTTCCCCCGTCACCCGTGGGGCGCGTATCGCCTGTTTTCTCTGGGTACAAAGCATGATACGCCACGACGCACAACGCTCAATGCTCTTTGATATGGATACCGCTATCCAACGGCTAAACCAAACCAACGCCGACGAAGCCGCCCGTGTTCAACTCACAGGTTGTTATCACAACCTCCTCAGAATGTGGGCTGATATATGAAAACGATTTCTTTCTACTCAATTGTTTTAGCGACAACTTTCTTAACATCCTGTTGATAATAAAACCAAGGACATTTTATGAGCTTTAAATTCAACGCCCGCACGTGGCACGCATGGCTATCATTCATTCTTGCGATACCCTTTTTAATTGTCGCTGTTACCGCTATTTTTCTCTATCACGGGCAAGCTCTCGGTTTTCGAGACAAAATGATAAATGTCAGTTGGCTACCCGCCTACAGCGACGCGCCCCGCAATGACCCACAAAGCGACATCCGCATTTTTCTACCTGTCACTGATGGCGCGTGGATAGGCACAGCAGGCGGATTAGTTCGCCAAACGAGCGACAATGTGCAACTGCTTCCCCAATTTGCAGGGCAAGAAATTCGCAATTTATTCCAATGGACAGGGAAAACCGTTGTTTTAACGCAACAAGGCTTATGGCTAGAAAATAACAATGAATGGAAACGCATCAGCCCACGCGGATTTATTACCAGCGCATTTGTAGCGGGGGAACAACTCTATTTAGTCTTACGTGGCAAACCGTTGCAAACGACAAACGATGGTGGGCAAACATGGGTAGATGTAACACAATTTAAAGACACACTGGCTAAATTACCGCCAAGCGAAGCAAAAGCGGGAGAAATCAGTATTGCACGATTTATCCGAGACTTACACACAGGCACAGCGATTGTGGGACACGATGCCGAATGGCTTTGGGGCGATATTATCGCCGCGATTTTCCTCTTTTTAATTGGAACAGGGATTTATTTATGGTGGCGCGGACAATTACGCCGTTTAATCTCTAAATTCCAATCCTAGAATTTTTTATAAAAACGTCTTATCTCCTACGCGCTTTAACCTTTGATTCCCACTTGTTACGACAGGTGGGAATTTTTTTTATCAACGCAAGCGTTGTAATATTTTTGATAGCAACCTGAGTTCGGCGAGTTTTTAAAAAAAGACAACAACTTGTCTGAATCAAAATTCACAGAATTTTCAGAATTAGCAGGATTAAAAAGCGTGATTCACCTTAGTTTTTTGGTTTTAGGGTTTTAAATCTTGTTAATTTTGAAAATCCTGATTCAGGAAATTTAGATTTTACTTGTTTAGGATTACCATTAATAACCTTGATAAGAGCAGCAGTAAACACAATTTCATCATCACGATAATTTCCTAACAGGAGCGCATTATCATGTTAGAAAAAGCAACATTTGGCGCGGGATGTTTTTGGGGTGTAGAACATCGTTTTCGTCAAGTCAATGGGGTTGTTAATACAGCTGTCGGTTATGCTGGTGGACATTTAGCTAATCCAAGCTATGAAGATGTTTGTACAGATAACACAGGACATGCAGAAGTTGTGCAAATTGAGTATGACCCTGAACAAGTCAGTTATGAACAGCTTTTAACCATTTTTTGGAACAATCACAACCCAACGACTTTAAACCGCCAAGGGGTTGATATTGGCTCTCAATATCGTTCGGTGGTGTTCTTTCACACGCCAGAGCAACAGGCAAAAGCAATGGCTTTTAAAACAGAATTGGATAAAAGCGGGCGTTATCGTTCCCCTGTCGTGACTGAAATCGCACCAGCACCGACTTTTTATCGAGCAGAAGAATATCATCAGCAATATTTAGCAAAGCGTGGGCTTGCTCATTGTTCTTAAAACAACCTGATTTCGGTGATTTTTATAACAGAGACCTGCTAGATTTTTAAAACTTAGCAGGTCTTTTTTTGTCTGAATCAGAATTCACAGAATTTTCAGAATTAGCAGAATTAAAAACAATTAAAAACATAATTTTTTATTCTTTTAATTTTCTTGTCTTTTTAATTCTGAAAATTCTGATTCAGACAATCTTTTAATCCTGATTCAGACAAGCTGTTGTCTTTTTAAAAGAAACTCGCCGAACTCAGGTTAGGTAATATCCCACATTATTCCACTTTCACATCCAGTGCGTCGATGGTTTTATAAATTAACGCGCCTTTCTGTTCTGTATTTAATATCCTTCCTGTAATCAGCAGAGATTTACCAACAAAGTCATTACGTTGTTCGTCCAAGCGTTTTGGATAACGTTTGAGTAAATAAATGGTGTTGGTTTCTTCACTGGAAAGTAGTGAAAAGCCGTCGCTGTCGAATTCTAATTCACCACGAATACTGAGGTTGCTTTCACCGCTTTTGGTTTTATCTGTTTTATCGTTGCTGTTTGTGCTGGGGTTAGTGGTTTCTGGTGTTGGGTTAGGTTTGTTATTGCTGGAAAATTTCTCACTGGAAATCTTATCCGCATTGTTTGTGGTGGTGGAAAATTTTTCTTTATCCCCTGTATTTAGGGAGAAGTTGTTACTGGGTTTTGTTGTGCCTGCGGGGGGATAGTCACGTAAATATAAGCGAATATCAGCAAAGGTTTTATAACGGCTAATGGCTTGACTGTGGGCGTTATCAACTTGCCAAGTGGTAGCAGTGCTGATGATTAATAGGTTGTTGTAGTTGTAATTACCGACACTGGTCTGGCATTGATTCACGGCAATAATATCCATTTGTTTATCGCTGTTTACATCTTCAAAACCGACTGCTAATAGTTTACAACCTGCGCCTAACGCGCTGTTTTTGATGGTGTCAAATTGGTAACGGATTGAGCCATCAGTTGCTGTGAGTAGAAAGGAGGTTCTTTCTGCTTTGGCTTGATAAAGGGTTAGAAAACAACTTTCTCCAAAATTTGGTAAGTTTAGGGAAAATGTTTGTTCTTGGACTAATTTCGCGTCGGGATATAGTTTATTAAATGTGTTGTTGTTCAACGCTCGGCAAGTTTGGTGGTCTTTATTGACATAGCCCGCTTGAACCGTGTTGAGGGAAAAAGATGCGCATAGTAGCAGGGTTATGGCTTGTGCACTGTGTTTAAAAAAAGAGGGTAAAACAGTTTGCTTATTCATAAGAGGTGCTCCGTAATGGGGGGGTAAGTATCGCTTAGAGAGTAATTAACGCCGTTTTCCTGCTCGCCAATCCCATGGGGCGATGGGGTTGGTGGCTGCCCATAGACCAACTTTTTTAGCACGGGCGGTTTTTTCTAGGGTTTGTAAATTTTTATCAGTGCTGTCGGTGAGTACCCATGCTAAGCCTTTTTGGACTTGGTTGGCACTGATATCAACCTTATTGACATATACCCGTGCGATGGATTGGCGGGTGTCTGCCTTTTCAATGACTACTTGTACTGTTTTATCGAAAACAAGGTTGAATAAGTTTTGTTTGGCGGCAAGTCCTGAGGGTTGGGTATTTTCGGGTGCGTCTATTCCTGCTAGACGGACGGTGAATAGTTTATTTTTGCTATCTAGTAATGACAGTGTGTCGCCATTTTCAATTGAAAAAACAGCCGCTTTTATGCCTGTCATTTGGGTATTGCTTTTAACATTATTGTTGCTACTACAAGCGGTTAAACTGGTAAAGCTGAGTAATAAGAGGGCTAAAAATAGGGTGTTAAGGTGTAGTTTGAAACTGCCAGCGTTGAATAATTTCATAACGATTCTTGGTTGATTGTGGGTTAGAACGAACAAGACAGAATTCTTGGGCTTGCCATATAAGGGGGTCTATTGTTGGGTAATTTAAACAGGGTGTTGCATGACGGTATAGGGTCATATGGGCACGATACGGGCGTTTTTCTGCTTGGTAAGCACAATGTTGTGTCAGTTTATCGGTAAGCTGTTGTACTAGTTGGTTAAGTGCGGGAATAGGCTCATCAGGCGCAAGCCAGAGAATACGGGGTTTTTCCCAATAACCAAATTGGTTAAGAGATACTGCGAAAGGAGTTGCTCGAATGTTATCAGCAACTTGTTGTAAGCAAGGTATCTTTGCAACAGGAATATCGCCTAAAAAAACTAGCGTGATGTGTAAATCTAGGTCGTGTAGGGGTTTGCCTGTTTGTCCCTGTGTCAGGGTTTGCGCAAGTTGGGCGATTTGGTCGTGGAGTGTTGGTGGGGGAAAGAGGGCAAAAAACAGGCGTTGTGAGAGTTCGGGCATTCCGTTCTCCTGTTGTGAGTAGCTGATTTTATTTTTAATAAGGGTTTTAGCATGATAAAAAAAGGTGTATGACGGTTATGTGCATACACCTGATAGTTTATTGATTGAGGGTTTGTGTTGGTTTAGTTATAGGTCGATATAGTCTTCGTCAGTAACAGGTGGGTAGGCAAGGCGTTTGACCCGTAAAAGATGGAGGCGACGGCTATTTGAGCGGATAACTTCGAATTCTAAGCCGTCTAGGATGGTTTTTTCGCCACGTTGGGGGAGGTGTCCAAAGGTGTTGATGACAACCCCGCCGATGGTGTCAAATTCTTCATCGCTAAAATTGGTTTTAAAGTAGTCGTTGAATTCTTCGATAGGTGTGAGTGCTAAAACGGAATAAATATCTGTTTCTCTTGGCTTAATATAGACTTGGTCGTCAAAATCGTGTTCATCGTCGATATCGCCAACGATTTGTTCGATAACGTCTTCAATGGTCACTAAGCCTGCAACGCCACCATATTCGTCGACAACGATTGCCATGTGGTTGCGGCTGGTGCGAAATTCGCGCAGTAGGATATTGAGGCGTTTGCTTTCTGGAACAAAGACTGCGGGGCGCATTAAATCGCGGGGGTTGAAGTCGTTAGGTTTGCCTTGGGCAAAGTATTCGAGGAGGTCTTTTGCTAGAAAAATGCCTTGTACGTCGTCTTTATTCTCGCCGAGCATGGGAAAACGTGAATGTCCTGATTCAATAACGGTGCGCATCATGTCCTCTGGGGTGTCATCTAGGTAGAGGGCTATCATTTGGGCGCGTGGAATGATGATGTCACGCACTTGCATTTCTGAAATGGCTAACGCGCCTTCAATCATGTTGAGTGTGTCTGTATTGAAGAGGTTACGTTTTTGTGCGTCACGAAGCAGGGTAATGAGTTGTTCTTTATCTTGTGGTTCGTTAGCAAGGACTTGGCGTAAACGACCAAACCAAGAGAACATGAGGGAGTTTGCTTGAGGAGCAGGGGGGACGGCGTTCATGGCTTATCTATCGTGTTATAGGGATCGGAGTAACCTAGTTGTTGCAGAATTTGAATTTCTAAGGCTTCCATTTCATTTGCTTCTGCTTCGTCGATGTGATCATAGCCAATGAGGTGTAGCGTGCCATGAATAACCAAATGTGCCCAATGGGCAAGCAGGGGTTTTTCTTGTTCGCTGGCTTCATGAGCAACAACAGGGGCGCAGATGATAATGTCTCCCAAGAGGGGGAGTTTTAAGCCTTTGGGGGTTTCAAAAGGAAACGATAAAACATTGGTTGCATAGGCTTTATGTCGCCATGTTTCATTGAGGGTTTTTCCTTCTGTTTCGTCAACAATGCGAATGGTTAGCGCGTTTTTACGGCTGATTTTTAGACGGTTTTGTATATCAGGGTGGTGTAAAACAGCATTGACCCAGTCCACGAATTGGCTACGGGTCGGTAGATCGGTCACAGCACAGGCGTATTGAAGGTCAACGTCTGCGTTCATAGATGTCCATTTTTGAGTGGTGCGTATTGCGTTGAGAATAGAAAAGGGGACACTGTACAACAGTGTCCCGCGCTTAATTAATTAAAGTTTACAGTGACATCCAACAGAAAAACAAGTGTTCTCGCCTAAGCCTTATTTTGTGAGCAATTTTTCAGCTTCTGCTTGTTTTTCGGCGCGGTCGTAGGCATTGATGATGCGGGCAACGATGGGATGACGTACGACATCTTTACTGTCAAAAAAGGTAAAGCTCACGCCTTCCACGTCGGGTAAGATTTTAATGACGTGTCTTAAGCCTGATTGCCGTTCATTGGGCAGGTCGATTTGTGTCGCATCGCCTGTAATCACTGCGGTAGAGCCAAAACCAATACGGGTTAGAAACATTTTCATTTGTTCTATCGTGGTGTTTTGGGCTTCGTCTAGGATGATGAATGAGTCGTTTAATGTCCGTCCGCGCATATAGGCTAATGGGGCAATTTCTATCACGCTACGTTCAATCAACTTGGTCACTCGTTCAAAGCCGAGCATTTCATATAATGCGTCGTATAAAGGGCGTAAATAGGGGTCGACTTTTTGGGCTAAATCACCAGGTAAAAAACCTAGTCGTTCACCCGCTTCTACCGCAGGACGCACGAGAATAATACGGCGAATTTGTTCGCGTTCTAAGGCTTCTACTGCGCAAGCAACGGCTAAGTAGGTTTTACCCGTACCGGCAGGACCAACACCAAAGTTAATATCGTGGCGGAATATCCGATTGAGATAGTTACGTTGGTTAATACCGCGACCGCGCACCATGCCCCGACGGGTGCGAATAATCACTTCTGCCCCTTCGGGGTCGTTTAAGTCGGTTGATATTAAAGCATCTTCAAGGCTTGCGGGTTGGGAGTATAAATGTACCCGTTCAGGGTTTAGGGGTTCGTCAGCGGTATAAAGCTGATTTAAAACTTCAGTGACATTTTTCACGGCATTGTCCATACCAACAACCCGAAATTGATGACCTCGGTTGTTGATTTCTACATTAAAACGTTTTTCAAGTTGGCGTAAATGTTCGTCAAACTGTCCACAGAGGTTCGCTAGCTTTTGATTATCAAGCGGTTCTAGCGTGAAATCGTTGACCATTAGCATTTCAGGATTGGGGAGTTGTTTGCTCAAGTGTTACCAGCTTCCTTAAAAGTGCATTGGGGTATTTAGGAGGCTAAGATACCCCGTAATGAATTAGGCAGAGCTTCAGTAATGCGAACATTCACAAATTGTCCGATTAAATTGGGGTCTGCGTTGAAATTAACCACACGATTATTTTCCGTCCGTCCCGCGAGTTGTTGCGGGTCTTTTTTGGACGGACGCTCAACTAAGATTTTTTGTACAGTGCCGACCATCGATTGACTAATAACATTTGCCATGTCCTCTATGCGTTTTTGTAACTCAGCTAAACGCTGTTTTTTAACGTCCATCGGTACATCATCAGGCATACTTGCTGCGGGTGTTCCAGGACGCGCGCTATAAATGAAACTGAATGAGTGGTCAAAGCCCACTTCCTCAATCAATTGCATGGTGGCGCGAAAATCGGCTTCTGTTTCTCCAGGGAAGCCAATAATAAAATCGGAGGATAAACTTAAATCGGGGCGAATTTCTCGCAAGCGTCTGACTTTATGCTTGTATTCTAAAGCAGTGTGTCCGCGTTTCATGCGTGATAGAACCAAATCAGAACCACTTTGTACTGGAAGGTGTAAGTGACTGACTAAAGCAGGCACATCGGCATAAACTTGAATTAAACTGTCGCTTAATTCCATCGGGTGCGAGGTGGTATAACGAATGCGTTCTATGCCTTCAATCGCGGCAACGTAGCTGATTAGTAAGGCAAGGTCAGCAGTATCCCCGTCAGCCATTAACCCGCGATAGGCGTTGACATTTTGTCCTAATAAATTGACTTCGCGCACGCCTTGTCTTGCTAGTTGTGCGACTTCTGCTAGCACATCATCAAAGGGTCGGCTGACTTCTTCGCCACGGGTATAAGGTACGACGCAAAAAGTGCAATAACGGCTACAGCCTTCCATGATAGAAACAAACGCGCTAACGCCTTCCGCTCGTGGTTCGGGCAGACAATCAAATTTTTCAATTTCAGGGAAAGAAATATCGATTTGTGGTTTACGCGATTGTTCAACCGCTTTGAGCATTAAGGGTAAACGGTGCAGGGTTTGAGGGCCAAAAATGACATCGACATAAGGTGCACGTTCTCGAATTGCCGCGCCTTCTTGGCTAGCGACACAGCCACCCACACCAATCATGATATCAGGACGGGCTTCTTTTAAAGAACGCCAAGTGCCTAATTGAGAAAAGACTTTTTCTTGTGCTTTTTCGCGGATAGAGCAAGTATTTAGTAATAATACATCTGCTTCGTTTGGATCATCCGTCGGCTCTAAGCCGTGCGCGACTTGTAGAGCTTGCATCATGCGAGATGAATCATATTCATTCATCTGGCAACCAAATGTTTTTATATAAAGTTTACGTCCCATTGATTTCTTAACAATACCTATCACAGCGAAAAGTTACAGTAAATTATATTCTAGCAAGCTATCGATAGGACGCAAAGTTATCCCTATGTTTTGCGAAATCGTGCTTTAACCTGAGTTAGTCGTGTTTCTTTTAAAAAGACAAGCGTTTGTCTGGATCAGAATTCACAGAATTTTCAGAATTAGCAGAATTAAAAAGCGTTATTCACCTTAAATTTTTGGTTTTAGGATTTTAAATCCTGTTAATCCCGTTAATCCTGAAAATCCTGATTCAGATAATGTTTTAATCTTGTCTGGTGAATTCTTTTTGCGCGTTCTGACAGACCTGCTAGGTTTTCAAAACCTAGTAGGTCTTTTTTTGTCTGAATCAGAATTCACAGAATTTTCAGAATTTTCAGAATTAAAAAGCGTTATTCACCTTAAATTTTTGGTTTTAGGGTTTTAAATCCTGTTAATCCTGAAAATCCTGATTCAGATAATGTTTTAATCTTGTCTGGTGAATTCTTTTTGCGCGTTCTGACAGACCTGCTAGGTTTTCAAAACCTAGTAGATTTCTGTTTTATTTTATAAAATTCGCAATACTGGGGTTAAATTAGGCTCAATTTTCCTGATTTTACTTGAAAACTGAGTGTTTGTACGTTATCACGAATTGCTTGACGATCATTATAATGATTTTCAAAAGCCACTTCTGCGGCTAGTAAGTGGTAATCAACCTCAATCGAGTCTGCGCTGACTTGCATGATAGAAACGCCGTTCGCGTTGCTATTTGCGTAGCTAATCATGGGGTTTGCTCGTCTTAATAAATAATCGATAGATGCGGTAATGGCTTCTACATTACTTAAGCCGATTTCTGTTGCTTGATTACTGGCTAGAGTGGAAAACGTTCCAGATGAAACAGATGTTCCTGTAAACTCGAAAGTTCTTTCGCCATGTTGTGATACGTAACTGGCGTGAATATCTCCTGCAATGCTAACGGTATTGGTTACGCTGTCTAATAATTCAACCAACGCAGCGCGTTTATTAACAAAACCGTCCCGTTGGTCAACGTTGAAATAGAATAAATGACGATAGGCACTGGGTAAGCTATTTAATAAAGCAATAAAATCGGCAGGTAAGCCGTCTGTATTGGCTAAATCCAGTAATAAGCTGGTCAACGAGACTGAACTACCCACCACGCGCCAAGTTTGTGTCGAGTTTAATAACGTATTGCGTAACCATGTCTCTTGGGTTTGTCCTAAACCATTTTGTCCGCTGTCCCCTGAACCCATTAAATATTGATAGTTTGCATATAAATCATAAGATTGTTTAACCACTAAATAGCGCGAGCCTAAAGAGCTAAACAGGGATTGTTTGCCTAAGCCTAAGTAGGATAAACCTCTCGACATGTTCGCTAGTTGTGTATTGTCAAACAAGGGATATGGCGTACTTGTTGTTTGGTTATAGGATTGCAGCAGGTTATTGACAACGGTTGCATCTAAATTACCGCGAATAACGGTTGAAGCACGTTGTTGTGCGTCAGCGGTGGCAATTCCTTCGGCAAGATACGCCTGTGTTACTACAGCAGTTAAAATAACTTTTAATGTGGCTAACTCAGCTAAATCGATATTGAAATAGGGTAAGAAACTATTGCGGACAGTTTGAAAATCTAAACCTTGCGCGCTGATTAACTGTTGTAAGGTTGCCTCGTCTAGCACGACGGTTGCGGGGAATGCATCTTCTCGAATTAAATGATCAGGGCGATAGCTTCGATAATCGGTCATGATTAAATGCAAGTGTTTACCGAAATAAAATTCACGGTAAATCCGATTATTCGGGTATAACGTCGCTTCATTCACACTGATAGAGCCTTCACTCACTTCATCTAGGTCAACAGGCATATATTCCAACCATGCCCGCTCTGCATTTTGTCGCCGACTGATAGATAATTCATTGCGACGCTCATCGAAAGTTGTTGCTGTCGCGCCCCAGCAATCATCGGCAAATTCGTGATCATCCCAGATGGGAATCATGGGCATTGCTTCATGAACTTCTTGCAATAATGCATCACTGCGATAAGTGCGATATAGCTGCCGATAATTATCTAAAGATGCAGCTAAATAATAAGGTTGACCATTACTTGCATACGCAGTAATTGCATTTACTTGGTCAGTGAATTGAATAACGCGCACTCCGCTAGCATTTTGAAAACTAGGGTCGCCTGTACTTTCATAAACATAGTCGCCTAAATGAATAAAAAAGTCGGCTTGCTCATCTAATAATTTTACATAAGGGTTGTAATAACGACCGATATAATCCTGACAACTGACAAATCCAAATTTAACACTGACATCTGCTGTCGACACTGGCGCGGTCTTAGTTTTAGCGGTTTTTGTTGCGTAATAAACCCCATTTTTCAAATATAAAAAACGGTAGTAGTACGTTATTGCGGGAGTTAAACGAATCACTTTCACTTTAACGCAATGGTCATGATTTGCATAAGCGGTTAC